>NZ_PNDJ01000293.1:0-324 GCF_005887255.1 Pseudoalteromonas sp. S1609
CATAGCAGGGCCAAAATTACGAGACTGATACAGCTCTTTAAACGCCCATGACGTTTTAACCTCATCGCTATACTGGGTTAAATGAGTATTGGCTACATTGTTTTGTAGCGCATTAAAAATAACTTCAGAGGCTATCATGCGTGACTTCATAGCCGTATGGTTGACTTTTATTTTTGCAAAGTTAAGAGTGCCTGCATCACAGCACACTAGCAAGCCAACCGGGAAGTGCATTTTTGGTTATGAATGTAAACCGCCTTTAGCAAGAGGACGGGCAGCGTAAGCAATGCGTGCTCATCCTTCAAGCGTATTTATGAAAATAGGGTG
>NZ_PNDJ01000294.1:0-330 GCF_005887255.1 Pseudoalteromonas sp. S1609
AGCAACACAAAAATCGCTCATTACACGTCGAGAATTGGTATCTACGGCCATGCATACCTACCTTAAAAAACTAAAACAGCAATAGGGGCTTAAGCCCATATTCCAAAATTAACTTTAAATATGTTCAAACTTAATGAACATCTCTCCAGTATACTTACTTCAGCATAAATGCCAACATAAATAGGAAAATTAAAAATCCCAGTACCTAAAAACCTAGCGCATCCGACTCGAGACGTGTAGGATCACCCACAAACTCTAAGAAATTAGATAAATAACGAAATGCTTGGTCATATTCATCTACACTTAATACGCCCGTACTATCTGTTTTTT
>NZ_PNDJ01000295.1:0-247 GCF_005887255.1 Pseudoalteromonas sp. S1609
CAAATCTAAGATCAAGTGTTATTTCATCTATGGGGAAGAGCTTTATATACGTAAACGACGCAAAACCTCTTCCAAAGGCATCCATGTAGACTTTAGATCCGAGCTGCTTTAGGGCAGCCAGATTTTTAAGCGCATTCTCTGAGTCTCTCATTAAAATAGACTCTGTTATTTCAATTACCATAGCCTCCGGCGGTAGGGCCGCATTTCTCAATGCCTGGCGAATTACAGGCCTTAGCTCAGCCTGCTC
>NZ_PNDJ01000296.1:0-220 GCF_005887255.1 Pseudoalteromonas sp. S1609
GGGGGGGGGGGGGGGGGGGGGGGGGGGGGGGGGGGGGGGGGGGGGGGGGGGGGGGGGGGGGGGGGGGGGGGGGGGGGGGGGGGGGGGGGGGGGGGGGGGGGGGGGGGGGGGGGGGGGGGGGGGGGGGGGGGGGGGGGGGGGGGGGGGGGGGGGGGGGGGGGGGGGGGGGGGGGGGGGGGGGGGGGGGGGGGGGGGGGGGGGGGGGGGGGGGGGGGCGGGG
>NZ_PNDJ01000297.1:0-245 GCF_005887255.1 Pseudoalteromonas sp. S1609
GAGCGGTTAGTGCGTGTTTGAGAGGTATAACCACAGAACACAGCAAAAGTATCAGCCTCGTTATTCACAGAATAAAGTGCGGTTACTTGGGGCTCTGATTCTTCAGTTACATCGGCATAAGTGCTTTCAATATTAATCTCCACTGAGTTTGCATCCCTACTTAGCGGTTTACGACTATGCATTAAGACCGGGCCGCCAACTCCACCTTCATCTAAACGTGCCTCTGGCGATTTATACACTTCCAC
>NZ_PNDJ01000298.1:0-272 GCF_005887255.1 Pseudoalteromonas sp. S1609
TAAACGAGTAGACAATACCGGAAAGTCTAATAGGTAAGCTAACCCACTACAGACACCTGATATTATTTTGTTAAGAGTATAGTTAAACAAAAGACGATGTTAAATAAAAATAATAAAAACAATCTCCTTAGGATGTTTGTATATCAGCGTTGTTTAAACTCGCTTTTAAACTTGAGAGTTCTGAATCAAATTTTGGGAGTATAAGCAGAAAATAAATAAGGATTCACGTATTGATCTCAGTATCTGTAAGTAGATACCCTTGAACTTGCGAT
>NZ_PNDJ01000299.1:0-333 GCF_005887255.1 Pseudoalteromonas sp. S1609
TACAGCAGAGCTTGCAGTGATGAAGCAAGGGTCTATTTTAATTAATGCTTCTCGCGGTACTGTGGTTGACAGTGACGCCCTAGCTGAAGCACTAACAGAGAAGATACTTCGCGGTGCCGCCTTTGATGTATTCCCAGTTCAGCCTAAATCAAACGATGAAGACTTTATTTCGCCACAACGTGAATTCGACAACGTTATTATAACGCCGCACATTGGGGCTTCTAATCAAGAAGCACAGGAAAACATTGGTATTGAAGTAGCAGGTAAACTCGCTAAGTACTCAGAAAATGTCTAAACCATTACTGCAGTTAAATTCCCTGAACTATCATTTCC
>NZ_PNDJ01000300.1:0-263 GCF_005887255.1 Pseudoalteromonas sp. S1609
CGCTAGGCTGGGAGGAAGTAAGAACATCACTACCTTGTATTAACAGTATTTTACCCATTTCTGAGGAGTATAGTTTACATGGCTGATTTTTATCAAAATGGCATTATTACAACACTACATAACATTGCCAATACACCCGTAGACGATTTAGAATAAGAGTTACTTTCCTTTACTAAACACCGACCAATGGGGCTTATATTCCCTTAATTATTAACAGAGATACAACGCCCTGATTTAAAAAATATTGTTAAAGAGCTGATACA
>NZ_PNDJ01000301.1:0-233 GCF_005887255.1 Pseudoalteromonas sp. S1609
GGAATACTACATAAACTGCTGGCTTTTTAATTAACGATCTGCTTTTATAAAATCGGGATGTTCTTCCCCTAAAAGCGACTCAAGCTAAGACCACAATTACAAGGCATCATCGGTATTATATGCGCCCGAATAAACAAATTTCATGTATTCCCTATATTTAACAACTTGCGTTATTGCAGGGCGTGAATCTACATTCATTACTCTATCAAGAAAGTCACCACTTGCTTCAGAAT
>NZ_PNDJ01000302.1:0-395 GCF_005887255.1 Pseudoalteromonas sp. S1609
ATTGCATCTACCTTACGTCGTGATGTACCTGGATTACGGGTTATGGTGCACGCTGGCGCTGGTAACTTTAAAAAACAACTCAACCGTGCTGATAAAAGCGAGGCGCTCGTCGCAATGATTATCGGTGAAGAGGAATTAGAGCAAGGAGTTGTGTCGATGAAATACATACGTGAGCGGAAGGAACAAGTCACACTACAACTAGAACAAGCTAAAACGTAACTGGAAGAACTAATTAATAGCTAAATTATATAACGCGTAAGTACTGAAGCGCGTTAACAGAGGTAAGCATGGAAAATTATTCAACAGAAGACCAAGAAGCAGAAGCAAGTAAACGCGTTGTTCGTGAAAACGGCCGGTCACTAGCGTTAGGCGTTATTGTTGGGTTAGGTGGTTTA
>NZ_PNDJ01000031.1:0-6147 GCF_005887255.1 Pseudoalteromonas sp. S1609
ATGTCAAACAAAAATGCGCGAGGTAAACTCCCGCCTACTGATATGGTTAACTTCTAAATTTACTGTAGGCGGAGCTTTATGCCGCGCAAGGTCATTATTCACAAAGAGGGCAAAGAGACGCTGCGCTGAAAGAGTAGATTAAAGATCTCAGGTTTTAGCACTAGCTCGTTGCTCGATACTCGAAACTCGTAGCCCGTAGCCCGAAGCCCGTTGTGTTCCCATTTATTTCCCTGTCAGTATTTATAACTTAATGCTAATGTTTAAGTTATAAAGCTTGCCTTTAAAATGAACAATTTTAAAGTTTTAGCTGATAGCTAAAACACGTTTTAAACTCTGGAGTAACTATGTCTAATTGGATTGATGCGACAGTAAAGTCAGTCAAATGGTGGAATGAATCGTTATTTAGCATAACCGTTCACGCTGATGTAGAGCCGTTTAAAGCAGGGCAATTTACAAAGCTTTCTATTATGGACGGTGATAAACGTATCGCTCGCGCCTACTCTTATGTTAACGCCCCTCAAAGTCCTGATTTAGAGTTTTACCTCATTAACGTGGTTGATGGTTTACTATCCTCTCATTTAGCCACTCTCAAACCAGGTGACACCGTATTAATAGAGCGCCGAGCAACTGGTTTTTTTACTCTAGATGAAGTGCCAGCAAGTGAGCAATTGTGGATGCTGAGTACAGGCACAGCAATTGGGCCATTTTTATCAATGCTACAGCAGAGCGAAGTATGGCAAAAATATCAACACATAAATTTAGTGCATGGGGTACGGAAAAATAGCGATTTAAGCTATCAGGAGCTTATTGGCAAACTAAAAAGATTATACCCTAGTCAACTCAACTATATTCCGGTTGTTAGCCGTGAGGCGCCTTTACAGGGCTTAGCTGGTAGAATTACCACAGTGATTGAAAACAACGCTTTATATGAGCACGTTGGATTATGCGCCACACCAAATAACGCGCAATTTATGTTGTGTGGTAATCCGCAAATGGTTAAAGACACCACAGAATTATTATTGGCTCAAAACTATAAGCGTAATCGCCGAAAAGAGCCGGGGCATATCACTGTTGAGCAGTATTGGTAGTGAGTTATAACGTTATAATAACTATCTCAGAGGCCTAAAATTTGCTATGTTGCGCTTTAATTGCATTTAGTCTTTGTACTTAGGAAATCCATGAAATCTTTATTTATTATTTGTGCCTGTTTATTGGCCGCTTTCACGTTAAATAGTCATGCTATAGAGCAATCAACACAGCTGGACGAGACTAAACAAACACAGCAAAAAAACGCACCGCAGCAACAAGATGCGCTTGATACATTAAGCCAAGAGGCTAATACACCAAAAAAGCCGGTTGTTGAGAAAGTAAAAGCAGATGACTCTCAAGTACTGGGCAGTGAATCAACAAAGCCCGCACAGCAGCCTAATAGTAAAGCTGATAAAGCACAGGCTGTTGCGCAAGCTGAGCAAGCAGTAACACAAGCAAAAGAAGCACTCACAGCAAGGCAACAAGCCAAAGCAAAACAGTCTCGCGAGTCACTGGCTGTTGTTGAGCAATTAGTAAACGCTTACAATGCGCGTAACATTGAAGAATTTATTCGCATGTATGATGAAGATGTTGAGTTTTATATTTTCCCGAATGAGCTATTATTTAAAGGCAAAGAAAAACTAATAGCACGTTATGGCATTATGTTTAAAAAACTTAAGTGTCTGCACTCATCACCAATTAAGCGTATTGTGCATGGTGACATTGTAATAGACCATGAGCTATCAGAAACCTGCTCAACGGATGCGAACGTTATAGATAAACGTTCAGAGCTTATTTCAAGTTATCAGATCAAAGATGGTAAAGTGGTTAGGGTTTTATTTTTTAGGTAATTATTAATTATGCAGCTAAGTGACGAGAAAAAAATTCGCGTAATGTATCGAGTAGAGCCAGGCTGTTTAGGCCCAGAAGGCGTAGACCACATTGAAGACTTTTGTCGCTTTGCGAACAAACACATTAAATCGCCTTATTATGCGCAGTTATTATTTTTACCCCGATACGACAAGCAAAAAGATGAGCGCCAATATAGCGTTAAAAACCGCAATTTATCTCAGGTGCAGGCTAAAGCGTACTTAAATCATTTTGAAATTGACATAGAAGACTTTGAAGAGCAGCTCGACGAGCTGCTCTCTAAATCAATAGATTTATACTTTAAACGCTAGGCTTCATTTGAAACAATAGCATTAAAGCTTTCGTTATCATGTAGGCTGGCAAAAGCACTTTCGTGAAGTAGCTCGTTTCGCAAATTAGGCGAGTACTCAAGCGACATTTTTATATCAGCTAGAGCATCTGCATGCTCATGGGTTAAAGCATACGCACAGGCTCTTTGCCAATAGGCGTAACCATAATCACTATCTATATCAATAGCTTGATTACAAAGCTCAATAGCTTGCTCAGTCTCATTTAGCTCTAATAACGCATCCGCTTTATAGGCAATGGCTTCTACATCTTCTGGTTTACGTTTTAAAATCTCATCGAATATTTCAATTTTATTGGCAATATCACTTTCTAGGTTGGCTCGCATCCATAACGAATGAACTTCGTTGGTGATCGATATACGTTCTTGGTTACTGAGTATTTCTTCAGAGCGTACACGCAGTTTCTCTTCTAAAATTTTCAAGCGGTCTTCGTACTCGTCAGTAATCACACTAACTCGTGTATTTACTATATCTTCTACTTTATTTTTTACATCACGTAGTGAATTCCAGCCCACCAATACTAAAATAGAAGCGGTGGCGGTGATAATAAAAAATACATTGTTAATCGTGTCGGTTGTGTAAGTTAGCGCCCTATCAGCGGTATCTAACTGAGCATGAGTGACCTGTTTGGTTAAGTCTTCACGCAGTTTTTGTTGATCTTGGCGTACCGACTTTAATTCGTCGAGAATATAACGCTCAAGTAATGGCTTATACATTGGCTCTTTTAGCTGCGCTAATTCACGTTGCTGTTGCTCATCCAAGGTCGCGGTGTTTTTATCAGCAGCTTGCACTGCAGATGAAGCACCTATAAAAACAATAAATAGTAAAAAATAAAAACGCATTGATATGCCTAGTTAAAAAATTAATTAATCGCTTCGCTAACTTTAACATGCGCACATCATTGGTACTAGGGTGAGTATAGGGAAGCTGGTATTAACTTGGGTGGCAGTAATTATAGGCAAAAAAAACCAGCCCAAGGTGGGCTGGAAAAAACTACATCAACATCTCAGGGAACAATAGGAGATAAGGCCTAGTGTATGTGTCACTACCTGAATTTTTACTTAACTAAATTCAAATAGTTAAAAATGGGGAAGAAATAAAGGTGCATAAATAATTTATACACCTTTTATAACTATAATTTCATGGCGAAGGGGGGTATTCCACTGTGCACTTAAGATAACCTAAGTCACTTTCAAACCCTTCAGCATACATTACGTGGCTATTTTTAATAACGATCATCTATTTTATAAAAAGTTTTAATATTAAGCACACAACTGGCAGCACCATCATATTTATAAATGATTGTAATCGTTTTAAAGCATCGTCTTGCGCTAGCGTATCAAAGCCGCTACACGTATATTGAATAAGCAGAGACCGTACACGTCATTAATATAATGGCAAAAAAATAACAGCGCTCCCAATTGGTGAATGCCAAAAGCAGTAAGCATGGGCGTTTTTATTTATATTTAAAAAGGAGCTCAATATGGATAATCATAAAGCGGGTAAATGCCCAGTTATGCATGGCAGTAATACCACAACTGAAAACACCAATACAGATTGGTGGCCAAATTCACTGAATTTAGACATCCTTCATCAGCACGATAGTAAAACGACCCCCTACGATAGCGACTTTAATTACGCCGACGCTTTTAATTCACTCGACTTAGAGGCACTTAAAACCGACCTAAAAAATTTAATGACTCAAAGC
Organism: Pseudoalteromonas sp. S1609; assembly: GCF_005887255.1. Lineage (GTDB taxonomy): Bacteria > Pseudomonadota > Gammaproteobacteria > Enterobacterales > Alteromonadaceae > Pseudoalteromonas. The sequence goes on from NZ_PNDJ01000031.1 coordinate 3,955, forward strand.
CAACCTTGGTGGCCAGCCGATTGGGGGCACTATGGTGGCCTGATGATCCGTATGGCGTGGCATGCTGCGGGCTCGTATCGTTTAGCGGATGGCCGAGGCGGTGGCGGTACGGGTAATCAACGTTTTGCTCCACTTAACTCATGGCCTGATAATGCTAACCTCGACAAAGCTCGCCGTTTGCTGTGGCCAATTAAAAAGAAATACGGCAATAAGCTTTCATGGGCTGATCTGATGATTTTAGCCGGTAATATGGCGTATGAATCAATGGGACTTAAAACCTTTGGCTTTGCTGGCGGACGAGAAGATATTTGGCACCCAGAAAAAGACGTTTACTGGGGCGCAGAAAAAGAATGGCTTGCGCCTAGTGATGAGCGTTATACCCAGGTTGATAAACCCGATACCATGGAAAACCCATTAGCAGCAGTACAAATGGGCTTAATTTATGTAAACCCAGAAGGGGTTAATGGCAAGCCCGATCCGCTTAAAACCGCGGATCAAGTCCGTGAAACCTTCGCCCGCATGGCCATGAACGACGAAGAAACCGCAGCACTCACCGTTGGTGGCCACACTGTAGGTAAAACTCACGGTAATGGTAAAGAAGAAAACTTAGGCCCAGAGCCAGAAGCTGCCGACGTGCACGAGCAAGGCCTTGGTTGGAATAACCATAAAACTCGTGGCATTGGCCGCGATACCATGACCTCAGGTATTGAGGGCGCATGGACAACCTACCCAACTAAATGGGATAACGGCTATTGTAAATTGTTACTCAATTACGAATGGGAGTTAACAAAAAGCCCTGCCGGTGCTCATCAGTGGGAGCCGGTTAATATTAAAGAAGAAGATAAACCCGTTGATGTGGAAGACTCATCAATTCGTTTAAACCCAATAATGACCGATGCCGACATGGCAATGAAGCTCGATCCCGCATATCGTAAAATTATTGAGCGTTTTAATGACGATTTTGAGTACTTTACTGACGTATTTGCTCGCGCATGGTTTAAGTTAACCCACCGTGATTTAGGGCCAAAATCGCGCTATTTAGGTGCCGATGTACCAAGCGAAGATTTAATCTGGCAAGATCCAATTCCAACGGTTGATTACACCTTAAGCGACGCTGAAATAACCGACTTAAAAGCGAAGCTACTCAATTGTGGATTAAGTGAAACCGACTTAATTAATACCGCATGGGACAGTGCACGTACTTATAGAGGCTCCGATCACCGTGGTGGTGCTAATGGCGCCCGTATTCGCCTAGCTCCGCAAAATAACTGGCAAGGTAACGAACCTGCGCGTTTAGCCAAGGTACTTAGCGCACTTGAAACACTGCAAGCGAGCTTAACTAAGCCTGTTAGTATGGCTGATTTAATTGTACTTGGCGGCACCGCTGCAGTAGAGCAAGCCGCTAAAAAGGCCGGGGTTGATGTAACCGTACCATTTGCCCCAGGGCGTGGCGATGCAACTGATGATATGACCGACGCAGAGTCATTTGAGCCATTAGAGCCAATTCATGATGGCTTTAGAAACTGGTTGAAAAAAGACTACGCTGTACCCGCCGAGGAGCTATTACTGGAGCGCAGCCAATTAATGGGCTTAACCGCGCCAGAAATGAGCGTGTTACTAGCTGGTATGCGCGTACTGGGCACTAACTATGGCAATAGTGAGCATGGCGTATTTACAGAAAACGTAGGCGTACTGAGTAACGACTTCTTTGTTAATTTAACCGACATGAACAACCGCTGGGAACCTGCAAGTAAAGGCGAGTACAATATAGTTGAGCGCGCAAGCGGTAAAACCAAGTACACGGCTACGCGGGTTGATTTAGTGTTTGGTTCAAACTCAATTTTACGTGCATTGGCAGAGTTTTATGCTCAAGACGATAACAAAACCCGTTTTGTACACGACTTTATAAATGCATGGGTAAAAGTAATGAACGCCGATAGGTTTGATATTAAATAAACCTGAGTAGTATTTAAAAAGGAGCAGCAATGCTCCTTTTTTTATTATTTGAAAGTTACGAGCTGCGGGCAACGGGCTGCGAGGCGCGAGCTAGTGCTAAAATCTGAAACCTTTATCCTTTAACCTACTCTTTCAGCGCAGCGCCTCATAGCCCTCTTTGTGCATAATTCACTAAAAGCTATTTGAACACAGAGAAGCGAATGAGAGTAAATGAGAAGACAACGGACTTCGAGCTGC
>NZ_PNDJ01000303.1:0-307 GCF_005887255.1 Pseudoalteromonas sp. S1609
CTTTGAAATAATTAAGAATATAAGACTTGCTCTAAAGTGTAGGTCAGTAAGCAAAGGGATATTATAAGTCTACAGAAAATGCCTAACTCACAATTTTGGTTGACGAGAATTAACAACGACACACTGGTGTTACCGACGTTACCAGAGGTAGCGACTAAGGATCGTCAAGCCGCTTACAATCCAGCTGTAAAATTGATGCAATTGTCAGATGCAATAGCACTTGACCCTGCACTGTCTTCGCTAATGATTAAAGTAGCAAATAGTGCCATTCTGGGGCGTGCTGTAAAGGTGTCTAACTTACATCAAG
>NZ_PNDJ01000304.1:0-302 GCF_005887255.1 Pseudoalteromonas sp. S1609
AATATTCACAGTAACCCACCCGCTTTATTGCTCGAAGATTTTTCAGCGCCATGTATTTTAAATCAATCTCTTAGTGAAGCGGATTTATTACATATTATGCGTTTTGCGCGTAGCGACTTTTGACGCTGGGATGAACAACAGCAGTTATTTAAACGCTCTTAAAGCCTATGTTACTTCAGCAAGTAAGCCTCCTTGGTGTGAAGATGTGAATGATGCCAGTCGCGCGTAGGGATCTCAGCGGGCGGGCGATTTAGCGCTCGTTGCTGCAGCGTTGAAGGTGCCCAGTGTGGCTACCTTTCCTG
>NZ_PNDJ01000305.1:0-257 GCF_005887255.1 Pseudoalteromonas sp. S1609
ATCATCTGGAGCAATAGCAAGTTGATGAAAAGTATAAGGTTAAGGTGGCTGTTTTTGGTTTTGCAATTCAGTCATTGTTTTACATGTTATACGGTAAAACTCTAAAGCGCGATTAATTCGTTGTGAATAATTTTGACTCATCTTTTTCGCAGCTTGTGGATCTACTTTTAATAGCTCTTGATATAAATATGGCCAACCTTACTGTTTCACATGTACATCAAGATCAGCACTTATCTGCTCATCAGCATCTGGTAGAG
>NZ_PNDJ01000306.1:0-236 GCF_005887255.1 Pseudoalteromonas sp. S1609
TATCATTTACCGTCAGCGATGCCGTTGCTAAAAAGGTCGGTTACACTTCAGAAATAGCCCATGGCTGGCGGGCATATTCAGCCACAATCCAACCAAATTCAATGCCAAGCCAAGGCAGAGGAATGCTCCATACCGCCGCCCACAACACCCAACGTGTTAGTTAAATACAACGATGGGCGTTTTAATAAAAAGAAAGGATGACTACCCCATGCCTAAGTACACCACCTCACCCCTTT
>NZ_PNDJ01000307.1:0-244 GCF_005887255.1 Pseudoalteromonas sp. S1609
ATAATGAATACCATAGGATTTTACATGTACTTAACCTAACTGAAGTTCGACGCGTAAAAATGTATCGAATTGACTCGTTTCCATAACTCTCACTCAAATAGGGTTGTAACCTGGCCAAACTGCAAAAGATTTTGCAGTTGTACAGGTGGGGTTTGCTATTCACGGCGAATCCCTTGCTGCTTAAATTCTGTAAAACAGTGAATTAACCAAGCTAAGCCGGCTGTGTCAACCGTTGTGACCTCAG
>NZ_PNDJ01000308.1:0-239 GCF_005887255.1 Pseudoalteromonas sp. S1609
GAGGCGTTTGTGATGGCATTGTCAATTTTTTGAATCATTAAGCTACTATTAGGTAGCCCGGTTAACGCATCATAGTTGGACAAATAACGTAACTCATTTTCAGCACGGTTTTGCTCGGATAAGTCTGTAATTTCAATTACATAATAACCACCTATAACGTCTTCATTAGCGACGGCAGTGGCACTTATATGAATATGGTGTTGCTGTGCTTTTGTCGTATTAACATAGGCATTTGTTCG
>NZ_PNDJ01000309.1:0-336 GCF_005887255.1 Pseudoalteromonas sp. S1609
CTGGCTTTTGTTTATGGCAATATCCGCATGTTTTAGGCTTGGATGCAGTGGGTGTAGTTGTTAAAGCGGGTAATTGAGTATTTCCTGGCGTGGGTGAGAGTGTAATATGGCACGCCAGTATTGGTGAGCAAGGGATATTGAGCGAATACTCAAAAGTGCCTAATTATGCGGTGTCTATCATTCAAAAGCAATATAGCCAGTGATAAGGCTGATTCTTTGCCCAGCGCAGGAAGGGCAGCGCTTATCTTCTTTGCTAAATGAGCTTTAAAGGAAGGCGCCACCCTGGGTGTGGATGGGCGCGCTGTTTCAGTAGGGCAATTTGCGATTCAATATGCC
>NZ_PNDJ01000310.1:0-278 GCF_005887255.1 Pseudoalteromonas sp. S1609
TGAGGGGCATGGCGCTTTAATCAATCAAAGATGGGTTGGAACGGTCGCGCATACCATTTTTAAAAAATACACGCGTAAAACCTTAAAGAGGGGAGCAAACACATATAAAAATTAAAAAGGGAATATAAATCCTGAATTTGATAAGCTTAGCGAAAGTTTGTTGAAAGGAGCTTTAGCGCCTTTAATGAGTTTTTTTAAGGCTAGAAGTGATATTGCATTATTCGTACTATCCTCCACTGTGAACGATGTATGACCGCTTGCGGTTGACTCAATGGTAT
>NZ_PNDJ01000311.1:0-281 GCF_005887255.1 Pseudoalteromonas sp. S1609
ATTCAGCCTGACTAATTTGCTGATTTATGTTTGCTAGCTGAGAACGCAACTGCGATTAAACCTCTTGTTGGTTAATTCGCATTTGTATTAATTCAACCCGATACTGACTTAGAAACTCTTGCTGTAAGCGAGCCACAAGATCTCCTGCTTGCTCTCGTAATGAAAAGTAAAGGTCTTTAACCGTTTCTAAATCAGAAATCGAAGCAAATTGTTATTATATTAGTAGCTCTGTATCTGCAACACTTATTTTACTTAAAACTACAAGTTTACTTAGTATTGAC
>NZ_PNDJ01000312.1:0-402 GCF_005887255.1 Pseudoalteromonas sp. S1609
CCTTGATCTAAATACTCAACAAAAAAGCGCCCATCTGTGGGATGCTGATGGTGTTTACAGAACAGAATCATGGGTTATGCAAAAGTGACAGTTTCCTTCGCAGCAAGAACAAGAAAACTGGTCTCGAGAAGTACTTAGTAGCTATAACCCTAACCCGGTTGTTATTCGAACGTTAGATATTGGAGGCGACAAAGTTTAAGAATATTTTAAAATCACTGAACAAAACCCATTTTTAGGATGGCGGGGTATTAGAATTAGCCTTGACCAACCCGAGCTTTTTTTAGATCACCTCAAAGCGATGGTAAAAGCGAATATTGGCTTAGTTAATTTAAAAATAATGCTGCCGATGATCAGTGGTACTGATGAGGTTGAAGAGTCAGTGGCACTATTTAAACAAGATTA
>NZ_PNDJ01000032.1:0-78902 GCF_005887255.1 Pseudoalteromonas sp. S1609
ACCAGTACAATCTGAAGAACCGGTACAATCTGAAGAACCAGTGAAAGCTGAAGAGCCAGTACAAACTGAAGAAGTCGCTGTTGAAGCAGAAACTGCACCGGTTAGTGCTACTGAAACACCTGTAGAAGCTAAAGAAGCGCCTGTAGTTGAAAGTCAGCCTGAGACAGTGTCGCAAGCGAGCTCTACTAGTGTAAACGCTAAAACAGTGATTACAGCTGGACATGCAAGTGCGCCAATGGCACAGCCAACACCTGTAGCTGATAGCGAAATCAAGCATACATCAGTTGCAATGGCACATGACAAGCGTGAGTTAATCCCTGACAGTGGCCTTCGCCCTGGCTCGGTAAAACCTGCTGGTCGTGCAAGCTCAGCAATGACTAAAACACTTAATGCTGAATAAGCACTAAGTTTAGTTAACAGCTAAAAAACCGCGTTAATTGATTTTAACGCGGTTTTTTATTGCTTGGAATTTATGTAACTGGCAACGGGGTTCGGACTGCGAGGAGTGGGTTAAAGGTTAAAGGTTAAAGGTTAAAGGTTAAAACATTTGAAGCTTCGCTTCACACGTGAGCAAGCTCTACGTCTACCAGTTATCTGCTAATACCTGTTTTATCTTCTCATTTAATCCTCATTCTCTTCTCTTAGTGCAATTAGATCTTAAGAAAATTGTTCACAAAGAGGGCTAAGAGACGCTGCGCTTTTAGAGGGTAAAGTTACAATCGAAGGTTAACGGGCTGTGGGGATCGGGTTACGAGCCTGAGCCTAAAACCCATAGCTCACTGCCCGCCGTGAGTTTAATCTTGCTCTTGTTCCATGAAACGTTGCAGTTGGTCTTTTAGGTTTGGCGGAATGCCTTTTATTACCAGTGTATCTGTTGCTTCATTGTATGTTACACGTTCACCTAAATGTTTACGCTCAAAGCTAATGCTCACACCGCCACCTAAGCCTGAAAACTTAACCATACTCGTTACTGTTTTCTTATCAACCGGGAATGACTCTTCTAGGTCATAGCTTTGCTCTTTACAAAAGCTCTCAAACGGGTTGTCGTCGCCTTTGGTCAGCGTTGCTGAAAGTTCACTTACATTAGCCTCTTCGCCTGTGGTGACACAGTCGTTACAATAATCAAATACTTGCTTACGTAAATCATCTTTTTCAGACTTATCAAATTCTTGCTCTGATAAGTAGTCTTCTACTGCGCTTAGCATTACTTGGCTTTGTTGCTTAGGATCAATGCCCTCTTCACAACCTAAGAAATCTAAAAAGAAGTCAGCCACTTTTCGCCCTGCACGACCTTTAATAAACGAAATATAACGATTATCGTCTGCTTGGGTATCCCATGCTGTTAAATCAATGCGAGCAGCCAATTGCATACGCGAAATATCTAAATGGCGCGATGCGGCTAAATCAAGCTCTGAAGTCATGGAGTAGTGCTCTTTAATGTTGATCATGGCAATCAACATATAATCAGTAGCCACGTACTGATAATGACAAAATACTAAGTAGCCAGTTTCATTAAAGGCGTATTTATCTAACTCTTCTTTTAATACCGTTGATGCCTGCTCGGTCATATGCCAAAAGCCAAGCTCATTATTACGATAGCTTTGCATAGTAGAGGCAACAATACTGTTTTTTTCACCACTAAAAGCACAAAAACCTTTGCCTGGCTTGCCGTTGTAGGCGTGGTGTAATTGCTCAATGAATACAGCAACTTTGTCGTTGATCATCATTTCGTCGTTGCGAAGGTGAATTTGGGTGTCGTCATCTTTTTTGTCTACATAGTGCACGACTAATTTTTTAACATCTATTGCCATCTTTGTTTTTCACGCCTCTGGTGTTAAAATACGGGAATATAACTATTTTTATTGAACCAACTGATGCCAATCTTATCAAAATACTCTAATGAAGAAGTAGAACAAATCGTCGATCAGCTTATTGATGTTTTATCAAAACACAATGCGCCGGTTGATTTAAGTCTTATGTGTTTAGGAAATTCTATCACGCATATCTTAAAAGAGCATGTACCAACAGGGAAAAGACAAGCTGTTACTGAGAACTTTGCAAAAGCACTCGCTCAGTCGGTTAAATAAACTCTATGAATTTATCGCAGCATAACCAGTTTTCATCGAAAGCAAGTCAATTATTAAGTTGGGGCCATTGGTTTACATTTGCCAATATTGGTTTGGCGCTTTTAATTAGCTTAAGCTATTTATTTGCCGACTCGCCACCCACCACTTTTATAGGTATCGCTTATATGGTGGTTACGTGGCTAAGCCACACCAGCTTTATTGCCTTTTTAGCGTTTGTGCTGACGGTCTTTCCTTTAAGTTTAGTGTTCCCCTATCCGCAGCATATTCGCGGCATGGCGGCAGTGATAGCAACAATAGGTGCTTCAATACTGACTTTAGACGCTTATGTGTATTTTAACTTAGGCTATCACTTAAATGCCTCAGCACTGCCTGAAATTATTTCGCTGTTGTGGCACCGCTTAACAAATTCACCGGCGCTCACTACCTTGCTAGCAGGAAGTATTGTATTACTTATTTTAGGCTTTCAGCTTACAGTTAGTAACTTTACTTGGCACCATCTAGCACGCTTAAAGCAATTTAAATTTGCGCGTTATGCCGGTTCTTTTTTAGTGATTTGTTTTGCATTAAGCCACAGCATTCATATTTGGGCTGATGCAAATTTAAAGTTTGATATCACCAAGCAAGACAACGTACTGCCACTTTCGTACCCTACTACAGCCAAAAGTTTACTCGCTAAAAACGACTTATTGGATGTTGAAAGCTACGAACAGGCACATAATGTTAAAATTAATAACCAAGGTATTAATTACCAAATACCTACCCCATTAGCAAAATGTGAAGATTACAACGCGGCTAAAGTTGATATTTTAGTTTTTGATAATGACGAGCAGTTAACAAAATTTGTTGCTAGCAAAAAAAGCATTTATAAAAACCAACAATTTTTACAACCCACCGATCAGAGCGACATGCTATTTGGTTTGGTGTATGGCCTGCCTGCATTTTATAAAACCGACATTATTGAGCAACAAACCTTACCCGTTTGGCAAAGCCAACGTCGAAGTGTAAAAGTATTTGGTATTGATGAGCTGAGCTTTATTAACGAGCAAGCACACAAAGACAGTGCAATCAGGGTGATTAAAGCGACTGAAAATGCAACGGTTCGTGATGATGCTACTGAGTTTTTTGCATTTAGTGTGTCTCAAAACAGCAATGAAATAGTGACCACGTCAACGCTATATAGCTCAGATAAGTTTATTTCTAAAGTGAATGGCTTAATTCAACCTAGTGATATTATTGCTACTAGCCTTGGCCAATACTTAAACTGTAATGCGCTTGCTAAGCAAACTATGCTAGGCGAAAACTTATACAGTAAAAGCAATAATATTGGCGTTAATTACTCACAAGGTGTCGTAATTGCTTATAAAAAAGATAGAATTACGCTGATTGATCGTGATGGAAACTTTAGAAACATTTCCGCGGCTGAAGGGTTTTCTATTGAGCAAGGACTTGATATTCCGTTTTTAGTACACAGTATTAAAAAGCTTAAAACGTTTTCTCAATAGCACCTCATAATATGAGCGAGCCATTAAAACTGACTCGCTTGGTTTCTGTTATTGCTCCTTTGCACTTGCTATCCCCCTCAGCTAAGTTATAGTTTTTAGGATTAAAACATTTTAACTCGATCAGAATGCGCAAAGGATCATCATTATGTTCAACGTTATTAATCTGATCATTACTGCCTGCCTTTTATGCTTTAGCTCTCTTGCACTAGCCCAAACTACCTATTACAAATGCGTAACCCCAAAAGGGACTACCTTTTCACAATTGCCCTGTAGTAACAATGCAACCATGCATAAAATAACTGCCACTGAGCCAAAACAAACAGGTGAAGAAATAAACTACACTAAGCAGTTAAACGAGCTTGAGCGCGACACCATAATTACTAACTTAGAGGCAGAGCTGCGCAGTAACCAGCATAAACTCGCTATACTTTCACGAGAAAAAGACCGTGCTGATTTTAAACAACAACAACGCTTGAATCATATATTAAGTGCCGATGATAAAAAACGAATTAGAAAAGATATTAAAAAAACGCAAAAAAGTTTAGATAAGCAATATAAAAAAGATAAAAAATTAATTGAAAAACGAATTAAGAAATTACAAAAAAAGATTGATGCCTACCAAACAGACTCTAACTAACTTAAATAAATATCATCTTAATTTGCTTGGTTTTAAACATAAAATAACATACCCTTAACAACTATAGAGTACAAACTCTAATGCGTGTTTAGTGGTGCAATTTCCTTTGACCCGCTTTTACAAATTAAATGGTATCCACCGGCACTTTACTAAACACCCAAAGGCGTCAATTAAGGAGTACTGATGCAACCACGCCAAATTGCTGAGTTAATATTAACCGGATTTAAAAAACATTACCTGCTGTTTCAAAGAACAACAGCAAAAGCGCCTCATGCGTTTGCTAAAAGAGATTGGCAAGCAATTAATGATATTAGCCGCCTACGTATTAGTTATTACGATGATCGGGTTAACGAAACCACAAAAACCTTACGTGAACGCCAACAAACAGACCAGCTAAACGAAAGTTTATGGCTTGAAGTAAAGAAAATTTACCAGCATTTTTTATGTTTTCACCCGCAGGCTGAGCTTGCCGAAACATTTTATAATTCTGTATTTTGCCGCTTGTACCACCGCCGCTATTTTCATAACGACTTTATTTTTGTTGAAGCGACACTCAAAGATGCGCCCTCAGTGCCAGTAGAGGCTGAATATAGAAGTTACTTCCCCGTCGTGGATGGTTTAAAACCAACAATTAAACGTATTATTAACCACTTTGATTTTAAAGCCGATTTTGTCAACCTTGAGCGTGATATTCGTTTATTAGTAAAAGCGTTTTATAAGCAAGCTCCCGATACTCACCACCAGCATTGGCAAATGCGTTTTGATATATTACACACGCCGTTTTACCGCAATAAAGCAGCGTATATTGTAGGACGTGTCGTATCGCAAAGCGGCGTTCAACCTTTTATCATTGCGGTACTTCATCATGAAGATAAAGGGTTATATCTTGATGCCCTACTGACTAAGTCATCGCAAATGCGGGTTATTTTTGGCTTTGCACGAGCTTACTTTATGGTAGAAACTCACGCCCCCTCAGCGTTAGTGCGGTTTTTAAACCAACTCATGCCAAATAAAACTTTAGCCGAGCTTTACAACGCCATTGGTTTTCATAAACAAGGAAAAACTGAGTTTTACCGTGAGTTTTTGAATCATTTAACTCATTCTAATGACCAATTTACCATTGCACCTGGTACACCCGGCATGGTGATGATGGTATTTACCCTCCCCTCGTTTGGTTATGTATTTAAAGTTATTAAAGATAAATTTGGCGAAAGTAAACCATTTGGTCGTGATACGGTATTAAAACGCTATCAACTGGTTAAAAGCCACGACCGTGTAGGGCGAATGGCCGACACCATAGAGTATTCAAACGTCGTATTTCCTTTAGCGCGTTTTGATAGTAACTTGTTAGCGCAGTTGTATAAAACCATTGGATCATCAATGGTCATTGAAGGTGACTGGTTAATAATAAAACATTTATATATTGAAAGACGAATGACGCCACTGAATCTGTTTTTAGAAAATGCAGATGAAAAAAGTGCCGCCGATGCCATAGAAGAGTATGGCCAAGCGCTCAAAGAAATGATTGCTGTGAATATTTTCCCCGGCGACATGTTGTTAAAAAACTTTGGGGTAAGTAAGCACAAACGGATTATTTTTTACGATTACGACGAAGTGCAATATTTAACAGACATGAACTTTAGAGCACTACCTAAGGCAAAAAGTTATGACGATTATTTAACGGATGAACAAAGTTACTCGGTTGCCCCTCAGGATGTATTTCCAGAGCAGCTATGTACCTTTGTTATGCCCAATCCAACATATAAACAATTTTTAACTAGCACGCACCCTGAATTACTTGATGTTAACTTTTGGAAACAAGCACAACAAAATATAAAAAATGGAAAGGTGAGTCACATTTATCCCTATCCTACAGCACAGCGTTTTATCCATTATTGGTAAACGTTAAGGACACACAATGAATATAAGTAAAATAGATTTAAATTTACTGGTTTACCTCGATACATTACTGCGCGAATGTAATGTTACTCGTGCTGCAAACCAGCTTAGTATTACTCAACCGGCAATGAGTAACGGACTTAAACGCCTACGTAACCTTTTTAACGATCCTATTTTAGTGCGTACCAGCGATGGTATGGTGCCGACTGAGCGTGCTATTGAGTTGCAGCCAGTAATTCGTGGAATTTTGATGACCCTTGAAGAAACTCTGGCACCTAACCGTGAGTTTGAAGCGAAACAAAGTAAGCGAGTGTTTAGGATCATGGCCAGTGATTACGCGGCCAGTACCATGGCGCCGCGTTTATTAGGGAAACTACACGAAGAAGCGCCCGACACCACCTTAGATATTTTAACCCCTAGTGATGTTACCTTTCACGATGTTGAAAACGGTAAAGTTGATATGGCGATTAACCGCTTTGAAAATTTACCACAATCGTTTCATCATAAACGTATTTGGAAAGACAGCTTTTGTTGTTTAGTAAAATCAGATAACCCCATTATTGAAAACTTTAGCCTAGACAGCTATTTAAAAGCTCGCCATATTTGGGTAAGTAAAACAGGCTTTGGTGTTGGTGTGGGGATGGACCCTAAAGATGTGCAAAAGCTGGGCTGGGTTGATGAGGCACTGGCTCATTTTGGTAAACACCGTAATATTGCCACTTTTACTCGTAACTACCATGTGGCTGTTCACTTAGCCAAAGAGAAAAATTTAGTTGCGACTTTGCCCTCAAAAGCGGCCAATATTTATTTAGACGATCCTGGGCTTAAAATACTGGAGCCCCCCTTTCCTATCCCGCCATTTGAACTTGATATGATATGGAGCCCTTTATTACACAGAGACGCTAGTCATATTTGGTTACGCCAAAAAGTAGCTGAAGTAGCTGATGAGCTAAAATAACCTTCTTACAAACTTTTATGTAAAATTTGCTTGCTAACGCTCAGTTGGCAAGCCTACTAAACAATTAAAAACCATAAAATACAAAAACTTAAAAAAACAACCTACTTGGAATAGCGCTTGCTAGGTAATGACTGTATTTTAAATTAACAGAGGTCATTATTATGAGCACCCATCAAGGACAAGAAATAAATCATATTACCGACATTATCCAAGTAATGAATAGCGGCATCGACTTTTACCAAACAGCACAAGATAAAGTACAAGACCCCGCTATAGGTGCCCTATTCCAACGTATGATTGACGCTCGTAAAGTCAGTGTGGAGAGTTTACAGCCTTACGCAATCAATCAACAAGGTGAGCGCGAAGATGGCTCGTCGTTTGTTGTAGAAGCACGTCGTGCATTTACTACTTTGATTAGTAAATTTACTAACGATAACGATCAAACCTACGTTAAAGAGCTTGAGGAAGTAGAAGATAAAACCTTAGAAGAAATTAAAATAGCGTTGAAAAAACCTCAGTCCCATGATTGTGAAGCAGCGTTATCAAAGGTATTACTTACTATGCAGAGCTGCCATGCTGAAATGAGTAAAATGCAAAAACATTAAGTTTAATACAAAGAATAACCGCCCAGCCCTAGTGCTGGGTTTTTTGTTACCTTAAACCCCCCCCTGTGAAAAAAATTAGTTTCGTCACATGTTTGTAAAAATTCATCACTATTATTAGTTAAAACATCTGGTCTAGACCAAAATAAACTTAAGGTAAAACTAATAATGAAACGACATGCAATAGCCACTGCTATATTACTGTGTACTAGCCCGTTATTTATTGCCCAAGATGCCGTTGCCGGTAACGCTACATTTGTAGGCACTGTAGAAGATAGTAGATCACTGCTCTCTGGCGCATTAATCACAGTAGTTGGTACTGGTAAAAGTACCGTAACAAACTATCAGGGACAATTTGAGTTACCGCAGTTAAATCCTGGTAAACACCAACTTAAAGTGACTTATTTAGGCTATCAGCCTTATTTTGTTGATATTACTGTTGGTGAAGGCGAAATAAAAAAGCTAAAACCAATCACTCTTTTTGCTGCAAATAATAATAACGCCATTGAAGAAATAATTGCTGTCGGCCAAATTCAGCGCGGTGAAATGGCGGCAGCTAATAACCAAAAAAATGCCAAAAGTATTAAAAATATTATTTCTGCTGACGGTATTGGAAAACTACCTGATAGAAATGCAGCTGAAGCTGTACAGCGTATACCTGGAGTATCGATTGAACGTGACCAAGGTGAAGGTCGTTTTGTTGCTGTGCGCGGTCTACCGGCACAGTGGAGCTCTGCGAGTATCAACGGCGATCGTTTACCAACGGCTGAAGAAGAAACCACCAGTCGAGCAACAGCTTTTGACTTTTTCCCTAGTGAATTAATTGAATTTGTCGAAGTGTCGAAAGCGCTAACCCCTGACCTTGAAGGTGACGCCATTGGCGGTAATGTTAATTTTATCACTAAAAAAGCGCCCGATGATTTTGTGTTTAATACTAATTTTGCAATTGGTCAAAATGAGCTTGCCGATGGCACTAATTATTCAGCAAACTTACTTTACGGCGACCGCTTACTAGACGACAAGTTAGGTTTTTTGATCAATGCGACTGCGTGGCAACGTGACTGGGCCACTGATAACTATGAGCCGCGCCGTGGCAATGATGGTTTAGGCATTTATCGCTTAGAGTTACGAGATTATACCGGCACGCGCGAAACTTATGGGCTTAATGGTGCTGTTGAGTATCAACTTGAACAAGGCACAATTAGCGCCACAGCAATGTATGGGACTTTAATTGATGACGAAACACATTATAAGCACCGTATGCGCTTTGATAAAAATCGCGCTGAAGTACAACATATCCGCAATGAATTAATTACCGAAATGACTGGGCTTGAGCTGGAGGCTGAGCATTATTTTGGTTATGACAAAACCCTGAGTTGGAAGTTATCAAGTTACGAGAATGAATTTCGTTATGGCAATACCCCAAATGGCGAAGACAACAGTTATTTTGTCGTCAGATTTGACCAAAAACAGGTTGGCTTTCAAGGACTAGAAGACAGGGGCACAGGCAAAAATTACGCTTATAATACGATTGATGGTGGCAGCGATCCATGGAATGCAATCAGTAACCATTTACCTAGTGATTTTTCGTTCGATCCTGCTAATACTAATCTTTCATGGGTAGAGTTATATAAAATATTCGTTAATGAGAAAGATAAAATTGTCGCGAGTGCCGATTTCGAATGGCAAGTAGATGCAAACTTAACTGTAAAAATAGGTGCCAAATACCGTGATAAAGAACGTGTCGCGCGCTTTAGCGATGAATTTTACGCGTGGGATGAAGCAAACTATGGCGCTGCGCCAAGCTTAAGTGATTTTACTTTGGCAGATCAGCCAGGCCGCAATGATTTTTTAAATGAATTAGCTATTGATTACCAACAGCAATTTTCGCAAGTTGTTGATACCGGTGATCTAGCGCAGTTTTGGAATACCAATAAAGAAAAATTTGTACTTGATAAAAGTGAGTCTGCCTTAATTGAAAATGGCGGTGCGTTAGGACGTAACTTTGATGTTAACGAGCAGCATACCTCACTATATGGTATGGCAACCTATACAATTAATAATGACTGGGAAGTACTAGGTGGTTTACGTCTAACTCAAACCGATACTGAAGTGAATGGTTATACATACCTAGCTGATGAAGATAGGGTTACACCAAGTCATGCTAAAAATGATTACCTATCGGTGTTACCTGCATTACATGTTACTTATCACAGCGGCGAGCAAACCAATTACCGCTTAGCATTAACCCGCTCGTTCTCACGTCCTGACTTTGGCTCTTTAACACCAGGCGCAACCTACTTAGAAGCAGATAACGAACTTGTTACCGGTAACCCCGAACTCGAGCCCACCTACTCAAATAATGTTGATTTGATGGTTGAGCATTTCTTTGAACGTGTTGGTTTAGTCTCTGCAGGCCTGTTTTACAAGGACATTAGCGACCCAATTTTTCAAAGTAGCTCAATTGGTCAGTTTAATGATAACAGTGGTGTAAATATTGTGCGCCCAGAAAATGGCGACAGCGCATGGCTTGCAGGTATTGAGATGGCCTTTAATCGCGATTTGGGCTTCATCAATCCGACTCTAGATAGCTTTGGAGTAATGGTAAATGCGACCTTTATGGACTCACAAATGAGTATTCCAGATCGTGACGATAAAGTAGCGATTCCGCGTCAAGCCGATAACCTCTATAACTTTACCTTATATTACGATGACAGCTTCTTTGCCGCGCGGGTTGCCCTAAATTATAAAGGCGAGTACATCGAAGAGCATGGCAGTGATCGGCAATCGGATAGCTATTATGGCGAAAATGTTAGTGTTGATTTTACTACGTCATACCAGCTTAACGAAAATGCATTAGTTTATCTTGAATTAAATAACCTAACTAACGAACCGCTTAAATATTATTTGGGAGATGAAAATCGCCCACTGCAAGTTGAGTATTATGGTGTTCGCGGCATGGTCGGTATT
Source organism: Pseudoalteromonas sp. S1609 (assembly GCF_005887255.1). GTDB lineage: Bacteria > Pseudomonadota > Gammaproteobacteria > Enterobacterales > Alteromonadaceae > Pseudoalteromonas. The sequence goes on from NZ_PNDJ01000032.1 coordinate 10,656, forward strand.
AATTATCAATTTTAATCTATTGTATTACGCGGGGCGAAAGCCTCGCGAAGGATAACCCTATGTTTACGCAACCAAAGTGGCTACATCGTGCACAAGGTGTTGGGTTTGTTCTATTTGCAGCAAGCGCTGCATTTATGACTTACTTTTGTATGTATGCATTTCGTAAACCCTTTACAGCTAACAGCTATACAGAGTTTGACGATCCAAGTTGGCAAATTAGCTTTAAAATAGCACTCATACTGGCACAAGTATTTGGCTACTTATGCGCCAAATTTATTGGTGTTAAGGTCATTGCAGAAATGCGGCACCAACAACGGGGTCTTGCCATCATTGGTATGATTACAGCAGCTGAATTATCGCTAATTTTATTTGCCGTGACCCCTGTTGGAGTCAACGTAGTATGGCTATTTTTTAATGGTTTATCGTTGGGAATGATTTGGGGTATTGTATTTAGTTTCTTAGAAGGCAGACGAACTTCTGAGATACTCGGTGCCATTCTCAGTGTCACCTTTATTTTGGCGTCAGGTTTAGTGCGCAGTGTCGGTAAATGGCTGATAGACAATCTCAGTGTTCCGGAACTGTGGATGCCTGCCGCAACCGGAGCGTTATTTTTACCCTTGTTGTTACTTAGTGTTAAGTGTTTAACCTTGTTACCCAATCCAACACCAGAGGATCAGCAGGCGCGTCAACAACGCTTACCTATGAATGGTAGAGCCCGCTGGCAGTTTTTCAAACAATACTGGTTTGGTATTAGTTGTTTAATTCTGAGTTTCTTATTATTTACTGGCTTTCGTGACTTTCGCGATAACTTTGCCGCAGAAATTTGGCAAGCACTGGGATATGGCCAAGAGCCAGCTATATTCGCCTATGCAGGTATACGTATGGCATTTATAGTCTTGATTGCACTTGGTGCAATGGTGTTAGTAAAAAATAATAAAACCGCTTTTTATGTAAACCACGGATTCATTTTGTTTGGTGCCTGCTTGTTCGTAGGCAGTACTGTTGCGTTTGAAAGCCAATTACTAAACGCTAAGGCATGGATGGTGCTCCTTGGGGCTGGCCTTTATATTAGTTACATCCCCTACAATTGCTTCTTATTTGACCGTATGATTTCTGCTGTTGGCTCAACCGCTAATGCCGGGTTTTTAATTTACTTAGCAGACTCAGCTGGTTATTTGGGCTCGGTGAGTATCTTACTCTATCGCACCTTTGTGATGCCTGAGATTAGTTGGCTTAACTTTTTTATAAACGCCTGTTACTGGGTCGGCTGTATCGCTGCATTCTTGGTATTGTGCTCACTAAGCTACTTTGTAATGCGCTTATCCCCTTTCAAACAAGTTCGCAGGTTACACCCTGTATCTACACCTACATATATAAGAGAAGAAATATGAAACATTTAGAAGCACTCATTTTAGACTGGGCCGGCACAGTTGTAGACCATGGCTCTGTAGCGCCAACCACTATTTTTGTGGAGGCATTTAAAGCCGCGTTTGATTTTGATATTACGCTGGCGCAAGCGCGTATTCCGATGGGCATGGGAAAATGGGACCATATTGCAACCCTAGGTAAATTACCGGAAATTGAATCTCGTTGGCAGGCACAATTTGGCTGCTCAATGACTAATGAGCAAATAGATCATATTTACAATACCTTTATGCCATTACAAAAAGCTAAAGTCGCAGATCGTGCTATGCCTATTGCTGGCGTACTACCCGTAATAGCGCGTTTAAAACAGCAAGGTATTAAAATTGGCAGCTGTTCAGGCTATCCTCGCCAAGTGATGGACGTGCTTGAAGTGGCTGCCGCTGAATATGGTTACCAACCCGATCATAGCGTTGGTAGTGATGAACTAACGGCTGGCTCTCGCCCAGGGCCATGGATGGCACTTGAAAACGTGAATGCACTAGGCATTCAACATGTTGCGAACTGTGTAAAAGTTGACGATTCAGCACCTGGCATCGCTGAAGGGTTAAATGCAGGAATGTGGACTGTTGGTGTTGCCTTAAGTGGTAATGCTGTTGGTTTAACCGAACAAGAATGGGCAGCGTGCTCAAACGATGAGCAAGCCGTTTTAACTCGTGAAGCATACCAGCATTTATATCAAGCAGGTGCTCACTTTGTGATTGACTCTTTAGCTGATATTGAACCTGTTTTAATGCAAATTGAAGCAAAACTCGCTCGAGGAGAGCGTCCTTAATGAATTATCAACCTTTTTGGTTTGATAACGCCATAAAAGAGGAGGGTGCCAATAGGCTTCTTCCTCGACTTCCTGAAAATCATCACACCGATATTTGTATTATCGGTGGGGGGTTTACAGGACTTTGGACCGCCATTCAAATCAAGCAACAGCAGCCCCAAAAAAAAGTGACTATTATTGAACAAGGGTTGTGTGGTCAGGGCGCATCGGGCCGTAATGGCGGTGCGATGTTAACATGGTCGACTAAATTACCCAGTCTGATTAAATTAGTAGGATTAGAAAACGCCCTTTTTTTAGTACAACAATCTGAGCAAACCGTCCATGATATTAAGCGTTTTACGCTAACTTATGCTATTGATTGTGATTGTCGAATTGATGGATGCTTTTATACAGCCTCCAACACGAGTCAAATTGGGCGACTAAGTAACGCGCTTGATTACTTAGATAAATTTAAAATTAATTCGTGGCATTCTTGTGACACTCAACAATTACAACAAACCGGTTCAAAGCAAAACCTCACTGCTCATTTTTCTGCACATGGTGGCAGTGTACAACCAGCGAAGCTCGTCAGAGGATTAAAGCGAGTCGCGCAACAGCTTGGAGTGACAATAATAGAGCAATGTGAATATATGCAACACTTTGGCGATCAACAAATAACCGTACATACAAGTCAGGGGAACCTATTATCCAATACAGTTATTTTTGCGGTTAATGCGTGGCTACCTAGTTTACATAAAGTATTTTCTCGCTCTGTTGTACTGATTTCTAGTGACATGGTCATCACTAAGCCAATCCCAGAAGTTTTAGAGCAACTAAATTTAAATCACGGCAGTGCTATTATTGACTCTCGTCTGTTTGTTAATTACTACCGAACCACCAGTGACGGGCGGTTAATGTTAGGTAAAGGAGGAAACTTTTTTAGTTATTGTAATAAGGTACATCCAAAGTTTGATTTGCCGAGCAGCTATGATGATATTTTAAAATCATCACTCAATTATTTCTTTGGAAGGCATCACTTACCCATAGAACGAACGTGGACGGGCGCTTCCGATCGCAGCGTTTCTGGCTTTCCATTCTTTGGTCAGCTTAACAATCAAAAAAATGTATTTTACGCAGGTGGCTACTCTGGCAATGGCATTGTACAATCTTATTTGGGTGCAAAAATTCTCTGTGCACTGGTACTCAATAATGATCCTAAGTGGCAAAACTGTGGCTTAGTTAATCAATCACTAAATCAGTTTCCTATTGAACCCATCCGAACAGCAGGTGCATATTTAGTACGTAATGCAATAAGACGTAAAGAGGCCGCAGAAGATAGTAATGCAGCAGTTCGCAGTATTGATAATTTTTTGGCTAAATTAAGTGGCAATGCTGCTAAAGTCGATTCATAAACTAGCTGAATATAATACTCACCATAAACAATATAAGTCATATTATACTCAGCTAAGCTATTATATTTTTAGGATAAATAATCAAACGATGCTTTTATATCAAGAGATCCGTAATTATATTCATGCGCTACTAAAAACCGACGTGATTGCAGCGGGTCATAAGTTGCCTTCAGAGCGAGAATTACAACAAAAGTTTAGTTCTACCCGAATTACTGTACGCGAAGCGCTTCTGAGGTTGGAAGCTGAAGGCCTAATATTCAGTCAAAAACGTAAAGGCTGGTTTGTCACCCCAAAAAGATTAAAGTGGCACCCTGCTACTAAAGTCAATTTTTATGAATTGGCAAAACAACAAGGGTTTGTTGCACAAACGACACTCGTGAGTGTACAACAGCAGGCAAAGCTTGAAATTTGCCGAGCGTTAGATGCCCAAACGCTTTATCATCTTCAACGTATACGTAGTCTAGATAATCGCGCCGTAATGTTTGAGCATATTTATTGTGATGCTAAACGCTTTGCTGATTTTCACTCACACCCCTTAGATACCTCTATCACCGATATTATGGCAAAACAGTACGCAACGAATATCGTTAAAGAGCAAAGCATAATAAATGTCACGGTATTACCTGATGAAGTGAGTCATCTGCTTGAAAAAAATAGCGGTACACCCTGCTTACACGTTATTCGAAAGCGATTTGATGAGCATGGTTTGTTAGTTGATTATAACATTGAGTACTGGTTGCATAATGCCATTGAAATGGTGGTTGATGGCCAATAAAAAAGCGGTGTTTAATGAAAATTAAGCACCGCTTGCACGGGTGAAATTAGCTTTAAGCTTTCCAATATTGGTTTTTTGCCACAGCATCAAGCAAACGCTGTATATCGGCCTCATCTACTTCACCAATATTACCTATGCGAAAGCAATCGGCGTTAGAAACTTTACCAGGGTAAATAACAAAACCTTCTTGCTTTAACGCACTATAAAAAGATTTAAAATCATAATGCTCTTCGCTAGGCGACAAGAATGAGGTAATGATGGGGGAATGAACTTCCTCATTCAGTAAAGGTACAAACCCTAACGCTTTCATACCAGCTACCAAAGTCTTTTGGTTTTGCGAGTAACGCTTAAAGCGCTCTGCTATTCCTCCTTCCTCATCTAACTCTTGCAGGGCTTGATAAAATGCACGCACAACATGAGTTGGCGAGGTAAAACGCCATTTACCATGGTGTTGCTCCATACATAACCATTGCTGATATAAATCCAACGACAAGGAGCGCGCAATACCTTCACTTTGCTCAATAATACTTTGCTTACACACCACAAAGCCAAAGCCAGGGACACCTTGAATGCATTTATTTGCAGAGCTGATCATTACATCTATATGCCACTGTGCAAGGTCGAACTCAATACCGCCAAAACTGCTCATAGCATCAACAATAAATACCTTTTGATACTTTTTAGCTAGTGAGCCAACCTCTTCAATAGGATTGAGTATACCTGTGGTCGTTTCACAATGGACCATTGCAATGTGAGTAATACCTGAATTATTTTTTAAAACAGTATCAATCTCATCAAGGTTTGGCAGTGCCGTTTCTGTATAATTTAAAACATGACAGTCAATTGCTAAATAGTCGGCAATTTCAGCAATACGCTTCCCGTATGCCCCATTATTAATAACAAGTAACTTACCCGTTTTTGGAATAAGACTGCCAAGCGCTGACTCTACACTGGCAGTGCCACTGCCTTGCATTAATACACTAGTATAATTAGGTTGTGATGTCGCAAGCGATACTAATTTATTACGTATTGTTTGCACTATGTCGCGATTATAATCATCATCCCAAGTACACCAGTCTTTAAGCATCGCCTGCTTAACAGTATTAGAGGTCGTTAATGGGCCGGGCGTTAATAGCAAATAATTGTTCATAATTTATTTCACTCAATCTGGTCTAGTCCAGTTATTATTGAAGATTTCATAAACTAAAAACAGTGAAGTTTTTATGACACTATAAACACTGTAACCATAAAAACGATAAAAGGGCCTTACGGCCCTTTGGTTGTTAAATAACAATAGGAGAGTTATTAAAAGCGGTACTCTGCACCTACGTAGTAGTAAGCACCGTTAAAACCAAATGGCGCTGAACGACGTGAGTACTTAAATACACCATCGCTGCTGACAATGGTGTTACCTTGAGCATCTACAATTGTGCCTGAACGTGAATTACCTATGGTGTTTTCATCCGGGTAAACATCAAATACGTTATTTGCGCCAATATTTACTGATAAATCGTCAGTCACAAAGTAATTTACTTTGATGTCAGTTAAAATTTCAGCACCATAAGTCTGGCGGCCGCCATCTTCCACTGTATATTCACCAAAGCGATTAAGCGATAGGTTTACGGTCCAGTCGTCGCGACGATAAAGTGCACTTAAGTTAATTCGATCTTCTGGCTGCCATTCTTCAATAATAGAAATTTCTTGATCAGAAAACACATCATCGACTGGCACGGTTTCAAGACCAGAACCTGCTGGTGTAAATAACGACACGACATCGGTTTCTGTAAAGTTAGCCGCTAATGTAAAATCAAGCGTGCCGCCTAGGCCTTCTGTATTCCACGTAGCAACAAAGTCGATACCTTGTGTCTCAGTGTCAGCGCCATTTAAGAAAAACTGCCCTGCACCCGCACCTGAGCTTAATAACGCAGCATCAAGACTGCTTGATAAGCCTTTACCTAAGCGATTACTAATTACAATACGGTCGTCAATATCGATTGAGTAGTAATCTAAGGTTACATTAATATTATCGCTTACGTTATAAACGATACCTAAACTGCGGTTTTGAGATTTCTCTTCTGAGAGCTTAGGAATACCTAAACTTTGCGCAAGGGTTGAATCGTTTCTAAAGGTCCCTACTTCTTCAGCCACTAAATTGCCATTAGGGCCTACAACAAACTGTGTGCTGATGTTGTTAAAATACAACTGTTGCATTGAAGGTGCTCTAAAGCCTGAGCTTAGCGCACCACGAAGTGAAATATCTTCAGTTACTGACCAGTTACCGGCTAGTTTAAAGTTAACTGTATCGCCAAACCCTTTGTAATTGTCGTAACGTAACGCCCCTGAGATAATTACATCTTCAATAACGTAAGCTTCAGCATCTAAGTAAAATGAGATCACATCACGCGACTCATCAACCGAAGATGCTGGCGATGAACCACCAAAGCCTTGTGTGCCACCGGATGCGTTTTCGCTGCCAATACCACCGCTTAGTCCATCGTAAATATTAACACCATTGTTGGTATCGTAATCACGATATGCATATTCACTACCCTCTAAAATTCGGTACTCATCGGTACGAATTTCAGCACCCATTGCTAACGAGTAGTCATCAAAATTTTGAGTAAAATCAAGATTGATCGTTTGCAGTGATAGCTCCATGCCATAAGCGTAACCTTGACGGGGAATCGTGGCGCGAATATCTGCTGCACTTAGGCCTTGGTCATAACGTAAAAAATTCGCGTAAGAGCCGTTAATAGTATCGCTGGTCGTGTAGTCAATACTGTTTTCACCATAGGTGTACGATAAATCTAAGCTTGAGTCGTTATCAAATTCAGTTTTATAACCAAAGTTATAGGAAATATCATCAATCGTGGTATTTATTTTAGGTAAGAAGCCAGCTGGGATAGTTGCATCGCCATCTTGAAGTACCGGATTACCACCTGCATTGGCATTATGACGGAAAAATGCCGCTGATTCGTTATCACGAGTTGAATAGGTAATAAAACCGTATAGTTCACCCGCTCCTAATTCGTAGCCGGTGTTAACTGTTAAACCAAATTGTTGTGAATCAGCGTCACCAATTCTGAATGTATCACGTGGTGCGGTTAATTCGCGTGGATCACCTGCAAGCAAGGTGCCATCAGAAAGTTCAGTACAGCCATAAAACTGACATGAACCATGAAGGCCTGCACGGTTAGTCGGTGCTCGGTCACGGTAGTTAATAGTTGTATTTAAATAACCGTTATCACCTAAAGCAAAGCCTTTATTAAAGTCAATATTAACGGTTTCGCCATCACCTTCTGAATACTCACCGTAGTTAACGGCCGCTTTACCACCTTCGCTGCCATCTTTTAGCACAATATTAATAACACCGGCAATTGCATCCGAACCATATTGAGCTGCAGCGCCATCGCGAAGCACTTCAATACGTTTAATTGCTGAGGCTGGAATCGCATTCATGTCAGTACCCGCAGTACCACGACCAACCGAGGTATTAATATGAATAATACTTGCTTGGTGACGACGCTTGCCATTGATCAATACCAATGTTTGGTCAGGGCCAAGGCCACGTAACGTTGCAGGTCTTAATGCATCAGTACCATCACTAATAGATGAACTTGAAAAGTTAAAAGAAGGTGCGATAGCTTGAAGCATGCGGCCAACTTCTGTTTGGCCGGTGTTTTCGAGTGCTTCTGCACTTAAAATATCAACGGGGACAGGTAAGTCTTCAACTGAACGTCCTGCGACACGACTACCTACAATAGCAATTTTTTCGATGTTTTGTTCTGCGCTTTGTTCAGCGGCATTTATTCCTTGTGAATTAACTGCAAGTAAAGCAGGTAATATGGCAGCACTAACTCCTGAAAGCTTCATCATGTTGTTATTCTTCCTATTGATTTGTTTGAGTTTAATACTCAGTAAACCATTTTGATCAACAACCGCATCGAGCTCAGTCTCAGCTAACAATGCGTTTAACGCATCGAGTTGAGAATAAAATCCATATAATGAATTTGCCTCGTACTGTTTAGCAAGCTCATACGAAAAAACCACTGTTTGTTCAGTTTGCTTAGCAAATTCTATTAAGGCTTTGTCTGCTCGTTGCGCTTTTATATCAAACTGCATCATTTGTCCCTCAGTTTGACTCGCATGCACACTGATACTAAAAAACAGCGGTGCAACGAGTCCCAGCGGACTTAAATAACACGTATGGTTACTGCGCAACTTATATAAACAGTTAGCAAACAAAAATCCTCTATAGGTTTTTATCATTTTTTTAATCTTTAAATTACTTTTTACACCCTTATGAGTAACATTGATTAACAATGGCGTGATTTTCATTACCATTACCTATGATTTTTTTTGATATTTTAAACTAACAACATGCTCGCCTAAACGCTCATGTTCAATTGAAAAGTTATTTTGTAGGCTCTCTAAAAGCCCTGCAACATCACCCGCTTTAAAAACGCCTGCCACTTTAATGCGCGCTAATTCATCAGATGATAATTCAAACCGAGTGGCGGTATAACGGCTAACCTCATTTAAGGCATCAACTAACTTTTCGCCATTAAATATCAACATGCCATTTTGCCAAGCTAAATCACGTTGTACATCATCAACCGATAACTGTGTGATTGGTTTGGTAACGCTTTGTTCAATAATGGCTTTTTCACCAGAAATCACAATGTTGGCATTAATTTGGCGGATATCTTGGTTGCTGTTATCAGCTTGTTGATACGCTTTAAAATCGTCAGCATTAACAGCAACACTAGGGTCGGTGATCATCACTTTACCTTCAGTGACTACCAATTCGAGATCAGAAGAGGTATTGCGCTGCACGTTGAATACTGTACCAAGCGCGGTAAAGCTTTTATCCCCCGCCATAACACTAAACGGGCGTGATGCATCTTTAGCTACATTAAAACGCCCTTCTCCACGACTTAGTAATAACTGTCTGCGTCCTTGACTGTAAGCTACTTCCAATGAACTATTAGTATTAAGCTGAACTATTGTGCCATCTGGTAAAACATAGGTTGCTTGCTCGCCAACCTTTGTTTTATAAATTTTTGTGTAATTTACTTTAGCGAGATCTTGGTTAAAGTTGCTCTGCATGTTTAGCAAAAAGTAGCTACACATCATTAAGGCTGCAACAACACTTGCCGCAATACCGTATACATAGGAAGGCCCTGCAGAGTGCTTATTAGGAAACAATACGCTGAGCTCGTTAAGCACACTTAAGTCATCCCATAATTGTGCTAATTCATATACCGCATTCTGATGAGCCGTGCTTTGTAGCATCCACAGTTTAAATTGCTCTTGCTCTTGTGTACTTAAGCCACGATCAATCGCACTTATCCATTGCGATGCTTTTTCTAAGATTAATTCTTTTGAAGTAAATTGATGGATGTTACTCATTTTACTGCCCTCACTATGTTCGCACTTTGTTGGCAATGTTCACTCTCATCTTGCACTTGATCGCGCATATATAGCATGGTGTTTAGTAGCCCTTTAGCAATGTGCTTTTCTACCGTACTTTGACTTAGCTGCATTTGCTGTGCGATCTCTTTTTGGCTCATCCCATATACTTTTTTTAATATAAAACATTTTCTCACTACAGGGCTTAGCTGCTCAGTAGCACGACAAAATAGTAAAAAACGTTCTTTGGAGGTGTATTCATCTTCTAATTGCATTGATTTAAGCAATTTAGGAAGTTCAGTTTCGTGATTTAAAGGAGTACTAAATTTATTATCCCATTTAGCTATATGATTTAGGGCGAGATGTTTAGCTGTTTTCAACATATAGCTGCGGGTGTATTGAATATCTTGTTTTAGCTCTGCTTCATAACTTTTAACAAAGGTTTCTTGAACAATATCATCAACATCGTCAGGTAACACAATTTTAGACACAAAGCGCCGCAGTTGCGTGGATATATCTGAGAATGTACTGGCTAATTTAATTCCTCGAGCCACGTGGGTAGTCCCTTGTTATTATTATTACGGTAAGATTACGAGTTTTATGGTTAATTACAAGGCATTTTGTTAATTATTGGTTATTTATTAGTTGCGAATATACGCACTAAGTATAAATGTATTAATATTTATTATGTTCTTAATCATTATGGCTGTATAAAAAGTAGCACCCCTAGCGTTTTTATAGTGAAGCCAAACCCTTATTTAGCTTAATTTTTATTGGGTTGCTGTGTAGTAATTTAATAACCGCAACGCTACTATTAACGGATAGAGGCTAGGAGTTAAAAATGAATAATCAAAAATTAGCTGATTTTGAGCTTTACTTTCAAATCGAAGAGAGCAATCGCGTCAATCTATTTGCCGTAGATGACGCAGTGGTACCAAAAAGTTTGGCTGAACTAGACGCAGATATTCCGCCTTTATTTAAACTTGCTAACGAAGTCAGTAGTTTAGATCAAAGTGCTTTGGGTCCTTTGCGTAATTTAGGAGATATTGCCCAAGAACTGACGACGTTTTTACAAGCCCAGTCGCGTAAGATAGATTTGATCATGAGCCATATTTTAGCTTCAGAACAACCTGAAGATAACTCAATTTATTGCGATAGTTATGGCGGCGGCGGAATTAAGTTTACCAGTGAACATTTGTACACATTAGGTCAGAAATTTCGTACCAAACTGTTTTTACAGCATGAAGCCTCTGCGGTGTATTGTTATAGCGAAGTTGTTGCTATAGAAAAACAAGACAATGAGCATTACCAGTATACCCTGCTATTCGTATCAATAAGAGACAGTGATCAAGAGTTGGTTGTTAGAGCCAGTTTACATGCGCAAACACGCCAACTTAAAAAGCGCCAACAACTTGAAAAAGCGAAAGAGAGTTCAAACGAGTAACACGAGTGTTTATTTACTGGTTTAAATCGCTTTAAATTGTAGTTCAAACGTTTATTTAAAAGTGACTTAGCTGTAATTGAACTGCTAAACTAGCCCCATCTTTATTTGTATTAAAAATCCATGAACTTTAGACTTTTACCTGAATGGGCCGAGCAAGATGCTGTTATGCTTACATGGCCTCATAAAAATACCGATTGGGCTGATAATTTAGCACGTGTTGAACCCGTTTATATTGAACTTGCGAAACATATTACTGCGCAACAAGCCTTAGTGATTGTTGCTCATGATGAGGTATTAAAAACCCACATTAGCTCATTACTAAATGATGCTGGTATCGAGCAAACCCGTGTATATTTTGTTGTTACTCCTACTAACGACACGTGGGCGCGTGACCATGGCCCACTTACGTGCAGCGCTATAGAAAAGCCAGATCAATTAAAAGTCTTCGACTTTACCTTTAATGGCTGGGGTAATAAGTTTGAAAGCGCCCTTGATAATCAAATAAACCACACATTAGTTAAACAGCTAAGTAATACAAGTAACCAGTATCAAGCCCTCGATATGGTGCTTGAAGGCGGTGGTATTGAAATTAATGAACGCGGTGTATTGCTAACAACCAGCGAATGTTTACTGAATAAAAACCGTAACCCTGATTTAAACCCAAGTGACATAGAAGTACTTTTAAAAGCGCACTTAGGCGCTACTGATTTTTTATGGGTTGATCATGGTTATTTAGCCGGTGACGACACCGATAGCCACATTGATACGCTCGTTCGCTTTGCACCTAACAACACCCTTGTGTATGTAAAATGTGACGATAAAAGCGATGAGCATTTTAGCGCGCTAGATGCCATGGAAAAACAACTACAAAGCTTTAAAACTGCTGATAACACCCCATATAAGCTAATTGAGTTACCGTGGCCAAAAGCCGTGTATGACGATGAAAATACGCGTCTACCTGCCACCTATGCAAATTACTTAATTATAAATAACGCAGTATTAGTGCCTATTTATGATGATGTAAACGACCAACGTGCTTTAACACAAGTTCAAAAAGCATACCCAGAGCACACAATTATTGGTGTAAATTGTTTACCTGTTATTGAGCAATTTGGCAGTCTTCACTGTATTACAATGCAATTACCTCGTGGATTTTTAGCTGGAGCAGCACAATGACAAGCCCTGCACATTTATCAGTTGCCTTAGTGCAACAAAGCAACAGTGACAACGCTGAACATAATATTGAAAAGTCAATTGCGGGCATTCGCGATGCAGCTAGTAAAGGCGCGCAACTTGTTGTATTACAAGAGTTACACCGCAGTTTATATTTTTGCCAAACCGAAGACGTTGATGTATTTGATTTGGCCGAAACAATACCGGGCCCGAGTAGTAATATTTTAGGTGAACTCGCCAAAGAGCTTGGTATTGTGATTGTAGCGTCATTATTTGAAAAACGTGCTACGGGTCTTTATCACAATACCGCCGTGGTGCTTGAAAAAGACGGCAGCATTGCAGGTAAATACCGTAAAATGCATATTCCAGACGACCCAGGGTTTTATGAAAAATTTTACTTTACTCCCGGGGACTTAGGCTTTGAGCCTATTCAAACCTCAGTCGGTAAGCTTGGCGTACTGGTGTGTTGGGATCAATGGTTTCCTGAAGCCGCGCGTTTAATGGCAATGGCCGGTGCTGAACTTTTAATCTACCCGACAGCTATTGGCTGGGATCCACGCGACGATAAAGACGAGCAAACCCGCCAAAAAGATGCTTGGGTTATTTCACAACGAGCGCATGCGGTTGCTAATGGCGTTCCGGTAATTAGTTGTAATCGAGTTGGTCGTGAAAGCGATCCGAGCGGTCAAAGTGACGGCATTCAATTTTGGGGCAACTCTTTTATTGCAGGCCCTCAAGGCGAAATGTTGGCAGAGGCTGATAACCAAAATGAACAAATATTAATGGTAAAACTTGATCAAAAACGCAGCGAGAACGTAAGACGTATCTGGCCGTATTTACGCGACCGTAGAATTGATCATTATCAAGATTTAACAAAAATTTACCGTGACTAAATAATAATGTGGCTCTTACTTGTTAAGAGCCTAATTTAATGGAGTAATTAATGGCGTTTGAGCAATGGGCAGCCTTGCCTTGGGTAAAATCTCAAAAAGATAAAATTCAATGGGGCGAACTTCTAGGCAGTGGCTTAAGCATTGCTATTGCACAAGGTGTTAAGCAGCAAGACAACTTAGTGTTAATTGTTACCCCTGATACACCAAGTGCTCTGCGCCTTGAAACAGAATTAGAGTACTTGCTGCCTGATAACCCAGTAATGGTTTTTCCAGATTGGGAAACATTGCCTTATGATCACTTCTCTCCCCACCAAGATATTATTTCAGCACGTTTAGCAACACTCAATACACTGAAAAAAGAGCAACAAAGCGTGCTCATTGTGCCGGTATCAACCTTGATGCTGCGCACTGCCCCAGCATCATTTATATACGGCTCAACGCTGAATTTTAAAGTAGGCGACAGATTAGATACCCATGCCCTGCGGGACAATTTAGAGCAAGCGGGTTACTTACATGTGCAACAAGTCATGGAGCATGGCGAGTACGCTATACGCGGCTCAATTGTTGATTTATACCCCATGGGGAGTAAGCATCCATTTAGGCTCGACTTTTTTGATGATGAGCTTGATACCATCCGTTTATTTGATGTGGAAACTCAGCGCTCAGACGATAAAGTAGAAAAAATTGAGCTACTACCTGCTCATGAGTTTCCTACTAACGAATCAGATATTGAACGTTTCAGAATAAGCTATCGTGAAAAATTTGGCGCAAGTGCTGAGCAAGACTCAGTCTACATGCAGGTCAGCAAGGGTAATTGGCCAGCAGGTATAGAATACTACATGCCGCTGTTTTTTGAAGGCTTAGCAACCATTTTTGACTACTTGCCTGACTCAACAACCGTCATGCAATTAGGGGATTTAGAGCATGCAGCAGATAACTTTTGGCACGATGTTAATGTACGCTATGAGAACCGCCGAGTAGATCCTCTGCGCCCACTATTACCGCCCGATGAGTTATATCAGCCAATTAATGAGCTGTTTTCCAATTTAGGTAATTATGGCCGCATTCGTCTATCGCAAGCAAAGCTAGGGACAAAAGCGGGCAATAAAAATCTCGCAGTTAATGAATTGCCTAATGTACGCATCGATCATAAACAACACCAACCCTACGATGCATTTATTAACTATGTAGCTGAGCAAAAAAAGAAAAAAGGCCGAGTGGTTATTAGTGTTGAGTCGGACGGTCGACGCGAATCATTACTGAGTATATTAAAACCCAGCGGCTTAAAATTTAAAGAATTTGATAGCTTTGAGCAGTTTACCAACAGCAGTAATGACGTTGGTTTAATTGTCAGTCCGCTTGAGCAAAGTGTGGTGCTTAGTACTAAACCAAGCTTGAGCATTATTACCGAGCAAGAATTGCTTGGGATCAAAGTATCACAACGCAGACGCCGTAAGCACAAATATGAAGCAAGCCAAGACGCGTTAATTCGTAACTTAGCAGAGCTTAAAGAAGGACAACCGGTTGTGCACCTTGACCATGGTGTGGGCCGTTATCAAGGGCTGCAAACGATTGATGCCGCCGGTGTGGTGACTGAATTTGTGACCATTACTTATGCAGGTGAAGCAAAACTGTATGTGCCGGTATCGGCACTTCATATGCTTAGTCGTTACTCTGGGGGTGAAGAGGCCAGTGCGCCCCTGCATAAGCTCGGCTCTGATGCCTGGGATAAAGCAAAAAAACGCGCCGCTGAAAAAGTCCGTGATGTGGCTGCTGAGTTACTCGATATTTACGCACAACGCCAGGCTAAGCCTGGTAATAAGTTTACGCTTGATGGCCAAGCTTATCGCCAATTTAGTGATAGCTTTCCGTTTGAAGAAACAGATGATCAACGTAACGCCATTGAAGCGGTACTTGGTGACATGCAGTCAAAACAAGCCATGGATCGTTTAGTATGTGGTGATGTTGGTTTTGGTAAAACCGAAGTAGCTATGCGGGCAGCCTTTGTAGCGGTTAACGATAATAAGCAGGTGGCTATTTTAGTCCCTACCACCCTACTTGCTCAACAACACTACGATAATTTTAAAGACCGCTTTGCTGATTTTCCAATTGAAGTGGGGGTGCTATCGCGTTTTAATTCGGCCAAAGAGCAAAAAGAAACCCTAGAAAGAATGAATGATGGCAAGCTAGATGTGGTTATTGGCACTCATAAATTGATTCAACAAGATATCAACTTTAAAGATTTAGGCCTGTTAATTGTTGATGAAGAACACCGATTTGGGGTTCGTCAGAAAGAAAAAATTAAAGCTCTGAGAGCTGATGTAGACATACTCACTCTGACCGCAACCCCTATTCCGCGTACATTAAACATGGCGATGAGTGGCATGCGTGATTTATCAATTATTGCCACTCCACCGGCTAAACGTTTAGCGGTTAAAACCTTTGTACGCCAACGCGACGAAGAGCTTATTCGCGAAGCGGTACTACGTGAAATTAAACGTGGCGGCCAAGTATACTTTTTACATAACAACGTAGAAACCATTGAACGTGTCGCTCAAGAAATTAGCGAATGGGTGCCTGAGGCAACAGTAACCTCTGCACATGGTCAAATGCGAGAGCAAGAGCTAGAGCAAATAATGACCGATTTTTATCATCAAAAATACAATGTCCTTGTGTGTACCACGATTATTGAAACCGGTATTGATGTGCCCACAGCAAACACCATAATTATGGATAGAGCCGATAAACTTGGTCTTGCTCAGCTACACCAATTGCGCGGACGTGTAGGTAGAAGCCATCACCAAGCCTATGCTTACTTACTTACCGGTAACCCTAAGGCACTCTCTAAAGATGCGAAAAAACGTTTAGATGCGATTGCCTCATTGGAAGATTTAGGTGCAGGCTTTGCATTAGCAACTCATGATTTAGAAATTCGTGGTGCGGGTGAGCTATTAGGCGATGATCAATCAGGGCAAATGCAAACCATTGGCTTTAATTTATACATGGAAATGCTTGAGCAGGCCGTTAACGCACTTAAAAATGGTCAAGAGCCAACCCTTGAAAATCTATTACAAAAACAAACAGAAGTAGACTTAAAGTTACCTGCCTTGTTACCTGATGATTATATTCATGATGTTAACGCGCGTTTAGGTATGTACAAGCGAGTAGCAAGTTGTGCTAACCTTGCTGATATTGATGAGCTGCAGGTAGAATTAATAGACCGCTTTGGTTTATTACCCGATGCAGCGAAAAACTTATTTAGTTTACAACAACTAAAGATGCAAGCGAGTAATCTAGGCATAACCAAAATAGAGGCTAACCCGAAAGGGGGCTACTTTGAGTTTAGTCAAAACACTAAGGTTAATCCTAGCTTCATTATTGGTTTGATACAAAGTGCGCCACATATTTATAAGATGGATGGCGCAAATAAATTACGCTTTGCCATTAGCGAGGCGAATGCCCGTGAACGCTTAAAAATGATCACTGCTATGATTGCAGATTTCGAAAAAAAGGTTAGCCATTAATGTTGCTGAAAAAATCGCTGGTTGTTTTATGCTGCTTGTTTAGTAGTACTGCATTTGCAGAGCGTTGGTTTGAAGTAGAAGTGTTGATATTTAAACAACCCTTTGCCCCATACCTACAAGAAGACTTTAGCTTAAAGCACGACGCCATTGAAGATAAAAACACCTTAGATTTACTAAGCCCTGTTTATAAAAGCCAAGCAATGGACGCATGTATAAACGGCGATCCGCGTTTTCAAAAGCGTACCTTTGCTGACACTCTAGTCAACTCAAACCCTCAGTCAGCAGCGTGTAACGACAGCATTGATTATGTCAAGAGTTACGATGTACTGCCAGTGATCCCTCAAGCACCTGCACAAGAGACGATGGAGCAAACTTACCTGTTAGCCCCTGAGCAGTTGCAGTTTGAATCACAACGTCAAGCCCTAGACCGTAAAGGGTTAACTCCTTTATTACATACTGGGTGGCGATTTGAAGGTGCGAGCAAATCACGTTCGCCTAGCATTCACTTGTTTGCAGGCAGCCAATTAAAAAACAATATGAACACCACGATTAGCTACGCAGATTCTGATTTTATTAGCTTAATAAATACGCCTGAGCCACTGTTTGACGAAGTTCAATCTCCCGAAATGAAATGGGAATTAGATGGACTATTTAAAATACACTTGCGCCATTACTTATTCATTAATGCACACTTTGATATAAGTGAAAAACGTGACAATGGCGATCTAGAATCAGCCCGCTTTTCACAGTTTAGGCGAGTTTTCAGTGAAGATATTCATTATTTTGATCACCCTCGTATGGGGATGATTGTGCAAATTCGAAAATTTAATCATTAACGGTATTTATTCAAGGAAAATAACAATGAAGAAATTACTCATTATTGCAGCGGCACTGAGTCTTGCTGCTTGCTCAAAAGTAAGCTTAGAAAATTACGAAAAGATTAAAATAGGTATGGACAAAACAGAAGTTGAAGCCATGTTAGGTAGTGCTGATAATTGTGTGGAAAAAACACTGCATACCAGCTGTACTTGGGGTAATGACGCTAAAAATATCGAAATTACCTTAGTATCAGACAAAGTAACGCTATACAGTAAAAAAGGACTAACGGATAAATAGTCTAGTTTAGTTAAGTAAAAAAGAGGAATAACCTGTGTTATTCCTCTTTTTTACTGTCGCTGGTGTAAATCAGCTCTATATTAACAATTTTACTGCGATTTAAAGTGATTTTATAGCGCTGATACAGCGCATTATCAGATTCGGTTAAAACCAATACCATATTTAATTGGTAGCGTCTTTCAACTCCTTGCTTAGAGATTTTATTATTATCTAAATGGTAGAGCTTCCCTTCCCCCTTTTTTAAATAACGTGCAAATGGTGCAAGATTAAATTGCAATGTTTGTTGTAAGCTATCATAGCCTGGCAAAAATTCTTTAGCACTGACCCGCGTTTCACTAGCAAAATGCAGCCATTGTGCCGCCTGTTTATTTTGCTGACGACGCTTAGAGAAAATTTTCCTCACTTCTTTAGGGATTTTTTTAAACCGCGTATATTCTAACCAAATAAACTGGCTCGCTACTTTATCTTTTGTGATACTGTTTTTAAAAATAAAGCGCCATTTTGGCCGCCCTCGCACAATAGCACGCCAAATAATACGAGTGATATCCTCTTTAAATATCTCTCTTAACCCGTAAATAACGCCTAAAATCAAAATCAATGAAGCGGTTATTTCAGTAAAGGTAGAACGTGCATTTAAAATAACCACCATCACAAAAGCCATTATAACGGCTGTTACAGAGCCTTTTACCAACCGTTTTAAATAACTATTAAGATAACGGGTTTGGCGCTGTAAAATCACCCCATGCTCTATTAAACGCTGCAATAGGCGCATTTTATTGGTGATTCTGTTGGCGTCTTTAAGTGTTGAGTCAGAATTATATTGTTGCTCTGCTCGGTACTCACTTTCTGACTTACAAAAGTTTAATAAGTCATTTCGCTCTTTTGCGTGATCGCTACTGCGCGGCCCTTCATCAAGCAGCTTTAAAAAAGTTTGTTCAATTTGCCAACTTAGGTAATTATCAGCATTGGTATAAAACGGGATCAGCTTTTCGTTATCTGGGGTGTAACGTCTGAGTTTTCTGAGTAAGCTTTGGCTTTGCTCGCAAAGCTCCATGGCCCGTTGATAAAATTCATCGCTTTCTTGAATTTTTAACGCATCTTTAATATCAGCATCAATGGCGAGACGTACTTGATAACAATATAAATTTAAATTTTGTCGGTAGTCTTGCTGCTCACCTTTGTTTTTACTCACAAAGCGGCTTCGCACTAATGGAAGGTGAATGTTATTCGCGTTATAGGCTACAAAAGATTTAAATTGGTTATTAAAGTAAGACTCTTCGCTGAGTGTTTGTGCATTAATTCCCATTTCATTTGGGATAGAAAAATAAAGATCGAGACGCTGCTCTGCACGCGGTGATAATTGCGGTTCAATAACAAACGATAAATTTTCGTCTTGCTTTAACAATGGTGCCTCCTAATTTTACTTACCTGAGTTTACGTGCCTCTTTAATTTTGTTCAACAAAAAAGGCCTAGTAAAAACTAGGCCTTTTAGTGGTTCTAATTAGTTAAAATTAGAATTTAACGTTTACGTTTGCGAAGAAACGACGACCTAGTACATCGTATGTGTACGGGTCAGTGTTTGAATCATTGTTACCAGTGTAGTAAGGAGGCTGTTTATCGAACAAGTTGTTTACACCTGCAGTAAGAGAAACAGTATCATTTACTAGGTAGCTACCACTTAGGTCACTATAGATAACTGATGGTGTTGTAGGTGCATAACACGTGTCTTTATTTAGACATGCGTAGCTATCCATACCCGCGATGTAACGCATTTGGTATTGTGCATCCCAGTTATCGCCAGACACATTAATGGTTAGGTTTGACTTAAGATCTGCGTAACCACCTGAACCAGATGTTACTAAGCCTGCGTAATCAACAGGAGAACCAGTTACTTCTACAACATATTCATCTAAGTAAGTTGTATCTAAGCCCGCTTTCCAGTTAAGACCTACTGCTTCAAAGCTGTATGCAAGATTTAAATCAACACCCGATGTCTTTTCAGAACCAATGTTTTGTAATTGGTTGTTAAAAGTAATACGACCCGTAGAATCTAGATTTACATTTGCTGACTGACATAGTGCAGAACCTGCATTAGTGTCTACAGCTAAACACTGATCAACAATGTATTGATTGTCTACAGTTGCAATTGCGTTTTCAATTTCAATTGAGTAGTAATCAAGTGTCATTGAGAAACCATCAAACCACTGCGGTTCATACACGATACCCGCAGTAAATGTATCAGCTTCTTCTGGTGTTAATGCATCATTACCACCAACAGTTACTTCAGCCTGCTCTTGTGCACCAGGGAATTCAACTTGATTAAATGATGGAGAGTTACCTGAGTATAATTCTGAAACCGTTGGAGCACGGAAAGCCGTTGAAACAACGCTGCGTAGCATTAATTCATCATTTGCTTTCCATGTTAAACCTAATTTCCATGTATTATCAGAACCAAACGTGCTGTAGTCGAATGCACGAATAGCGGCACTAAGCTCTACATTTTGCGCAAATGGTGCATCTGTTAGTAGTGGAAGCGCAAATTCAACATAGGCTTCGTTTACATCAAAGCCACCTGCTGTTGGTTCAACCATAGGGTCATTTGCAAGGCCTTGCGCAGTTAGTGAATCTGGTGTGAACCACGCTTTTTCTTGACGACGCTCTACACCCGCAGCAAATGCTGCATAACCTGCAGGTAATTCAAATAACTCGCCAGAAACAGATGCCGCGATAATGAATAACTGGCTGCCACCATTATTTACTTCTGTGTATACATTTTTACGGAAACCTTCTGAAGTCCAAGCAGACTGATCTAACGGGTTAAATGTGCCCTCAACTTCGCCATCTACGGTACGTAAAATACTATCGCCGATCGCACCCATGTTGTGTAAGTTACTTAACTTATCAACCGAATCGTTACGGCCGAAGTTCGCTGAAACGTCCCAAGAGTAATCGCCTACAAAACCTTCAGCACCAACAACGGCGCGAACAGTGTCAACTGACTGTTCAAAAATACGTGGACCAGTATCAGACATACGGCGACCGTAGAAAAGGTCATCACCGTACGCATAGTTTGCAGATTCAGTAATGTATTTACCATCAGCATCTACATCTGCGTAACCATCACCGTTACGGTCTACTTTACTTGTGTATGATTGACCAAGAAGTGAGTCACCCATTGATTCATCATATTTAAAACCAAACCATACAGGTTGTGGTGCCATTTGCTGCTCTGACCAACGCTTGGTGTAAGTGAACTCAGCGAATAAACTTGTATCATCACTAATTTCGTAAGTTGCAATACCCGTTAAATTTAAACGCTCCATTGGCGTGTATAAGTAACTTGTTGGTGAAAAGTTGTAACGATCAGCATCAGTAAATGGGTGTAGACCACCTTGACCACTTAAACCGTTGTCGCCTTGTGCCAAGCCAACGCTAACTTCTTCGCCTTTATCGTTTAATGCTGTTGTAGTACTGTCTTGCCAAATGTGACCACCCTCAGCATAAACAGAACCACCGTTACAGTTTAACCCGTTTGCATCTTCTGCGATTGGGCAATCTGAAAAGTCACGATCTGCTTGTGATGCTTTACCTCGATCTGTGTACTGCATGCCGATAACGATATTACCTTTATCGAAAGAGCTACCCACAGTGAAATCTATAGAGTTTTCTGTTGCATCGCCTTCACCGGTAATTGCAGAATTTACGTTCATGTCTAGGCCTTCAAAATTATCTTTTAAGATAATATTGACTACGCCTGCTACCGCATCAGTACCGTATACAGCAGATGCACCATCTTTAAGTACTTCTACTTGTTTGATCATCGAAACCGGAATGGTGTTTAAATCAACCGTTGATGCTGCACCAGTACCTGATGCAATCATACGACGACCATTAACAAGTACTAATGTACGGTTAGCACCTAAGCCACGTAAATCGATACGTGCGTTGCCACCCGAACCATTATTAATACCTGGGTTGGTCATTGCACCGCCCGTAGCGGTCATTTTTTGTAAAACACTATCAATACTTGTTGCACCCATAGCTTGAATGTCATCAGCACCGATAAGTGTAACTGGGCTTGCGTTTTCCATGTCTGAACGCTTGATACGAGAACCCGTTACTTGAATTTTTTCAATTGACTTTACTGCTTCGTCTGCAGCTAAAACTTGAACACTTGAGAACATTGGGATTGCTGCAATTACAGCTAAACCAAGAGTTGATTTTTTCATGGATGAACCCTACTTGTTGAAATTTACCTAAATTGGTAACGCTCACTTTTATGAGAATTTTGAGTGAGCGGGGGCAACTTAGGCGCCTTTAACTGAACGAAAACTTAACTGAAGATCACTATATAAACAGCCAAAATTAAGGTACCCCATGAAAGGGACAAAGGTTACAGCATGTTTCATTGTTAATTAATAAAAACAGATAAAAGTCATGAACTTAACCAAGCGCAATCACATAAAAAACATAGGTGAAATCAAATATATGGAGTTTGTAATCAAATGTAATTTAATCATTAATGTGCCCTTAATAGGTAAATTAACATGTTAATCACAGCTCATTATTAAAACGGTAAAACTAGGTGTTAATTACTAACCATATTTATGCAAGTAGATTGTTTATTTAGTCTGAATTTTTTTACTAAAAGTTTTAATCGTGCAAATTTTATGTTTATTGAGAGTTTCAATCTAGATCTATACCTATAAAGGAGTAATAGCAAAACGAGGGTGTAATAGAAGAAAAGTATTTTATTGCATATGTTGGTATAGCGCTGATCAGATTTGATTATTGGGTATCATTGCGCTTACAGTCCCAGCGCTTTAACTTAGTAATGAATGTAGCTTTTTTATGCTGAGCATAAAACAGACCCTAACATCGGCTAGGAAAGAAACTATGCCTCAGGAGTGTGTTACACAAAAAATAGTGCGATTATGAATAATTGAAAACTAAAACATTTTAGTAAGTAACATTAAAATAATATTCAACCGTTTGGTTAACCGAAGTGCTTTCATTAACTGCAGTGAGCACTAATTTCCAAACCATATTTTGCTCTGAGCAAATACCAACCATAGTATCGGCTAACCAAATATTATCTTGTTTAGTAAACTGCAATGGAATGTAACCCATATACATAGTTACTCCCTCCAATTTAGCCGCTGTTATTGTTAGATTATTAGGTAAGTGAGCATAAATTGAAAACGGTGTCTCTGGTGATAAGATTTCTTCGCTTAACCAAACCTTAACTTGATTTTCAAAGTGACATGGTTTGTTATTTTTACACTCAGTTTGCGATTGGCTTACTTTTGCTGTTGATGTTGATCCAGAAAAGTCACAACCTAGTAAAAATAATAGAAAAGAAAGTAAGCATACTCTATATATATACATGCAGGTTCTCAAATATCTAATGTATGGGCCCAACATTTAGGGCAAGTTGGTTGATTATCGGCTTTAATGAGTGAGTAAGGTACAAATCACCTCAAAAAATAGACAGCAACTCAATAAAGTTTGATTGATGTCATATTATTACGCAATTGACCTATCTTTTTAAGGCCAAAAAATTTATCATTTCAACCGCAAAAAAAACAAGTATTTCTTGAGATTATTATCTTTAACAACCACATGTTGTGGGGGTTAGATAGTATACTTTGGAATAATAGTAGGTCCTACTTTAACAAGTAGGTAATTCATTTCTAAACGCATTTATTGCAGCGGAAGCCAGAAAATGAGCCAAACAGTAGCATCACAAACTGAGTACAATTATAAAGTTGTACGCCAATTCGCTATTATGACAGTGATTTGGGGCATCGTTGGCATGGGTATTGGGGTTCTGATTGCTGCCCAACTAGCTTGGCCAGCACTTAACTTTGACACACCATGGTTAACTTACTCTCGACTTCGTCCGTTACACACGAACGCAGTAATTTTCGCATTTGGTACAAGTGCTCTTTTTGCGACGTCTTATTACGTCGTACAACGTACATGTCAAACGCGCCTTCTTTCAGATAAATTAGCCGCCTTCACCTTTTGGGGTTGGCAGTTAGTGATTGTTCTAGCAGCAATTACTCTACCTATGGGTATTTCAAGTTCTAAAGAGTATGCAGAACTTGAGTGGCCTATCGATATCTTAATTGCTGTTGTTTGGGTAACGTACGCTGTTGTATTTATGGGCACTATTGCTAAACGTAAAGTGGCTCATATTTATGTAGCTAACTGGTTCTATGCTGGTTTCATTATTACTGTTGCAGTACTTCATATTGTTAACAGCATGGCTGTTCCAGTCTCACTAACTAAATCATACTCAATTTACGCCGGTGCGGTTGATGCGATGGTTCAGTGGTGGTACGGGCACAATGCTGTAGGCTTCCTTCTTACTGCTGGCTTCTTAGGTATGATGTATTACTTTGTACCAAAGCAAGCAGGTCGTCCAGTTTACTCATACCGTTTATCGGTTGTTCACTTTTGGGCTCTTATCTCGCTTTACATTTGGGCAGGTCCTCACCACCTTCACTACACTGCGCTTCCTGATTGGACGCAAAGCTTAGGTATGGTGATGTCTATTATCTTATTCGTGCCGTCTTGGGGGGGTATGATCAACGGTATTATGACACTTTCAGGTGCATGGCATAAGTTACGTACTGACCCGGTACTTCGTTTCTTAGTGGTTTCATTGTCTTTCTACGGTATGTCGACGTTTGAAGGCCCAATGATGGCAATTAAATCTGTAAATGCGTTATCGCACTACACAGATTGGACTGTAGGTCACGTACACTCAGGTGCACTAGGTTGGGTTGCAATGATTTCTATCGGTGCAATTTACCACCTTATCCCTGCGTTATTCTCGCAAGGTCGTATGTACAGCATTAAATTAATCAATACACACTTCTGGTTACACACTGTGGGTGTTGTTTTATACATCGTTGCAATGTGGATTTCAGGTGTAATGCAAGGCCTAATGTGGCGTGCAGTTAACTCTGACGGTACATTAATGTACAGCTTTGTTCAGTCTTTAGAAGCCTCTCATCCTTTCTATGTTATGCGTTTCTTAGGCGGTGTATTCATCGTTACAGGTATGCTGGTTATGGCTTATAACGTTTATCGTACAGTTTCAGCGAAAAATAACTCGCTAGAACTTGATGAACAAGCGCAGTTAGCATAACGGAGTCAGATAATGAGCAATAAAAATTCGCAAAATAAACACGAAATTATCGAGAAAAATATCGGCCTTATGGCCATCTTGACTGTTTTCGCAATCAGCTTTGGTGCATTGGTAGAAATTACTCCGCTAATGTTCCAAGACGACACAACTAAACCCGTTGATGGGTTACGCCCGTTAAATGCGCTAGAGTTTGAAGGTCGTGACATTTATGTGCGTGAAGGTTGCGCTAACTGTCACTCACAGATGATCCGTCCATTTCGTGATGAAGTTGAGCGCTATGGTCACTACTCTGTAGCGGGCGAGTCAGTATGGGATCACCCTTTCCTTTGGGGTTCTAAACGTACTGGTCCTGACCTTGCACGTGTAGGTAAGCGTTACTCAGATGATTGGCATTATGCTCACTTAGTTGACCCACGCGCCGTGGTTCCTGAGTCGAACATGCCAGGATTCCCTTGGTTAGCAGAGACCACGCTTGATACAAGCTTGACTCTGAAAAAACTTAAAATTTTCCGTGATGCTTTTGGAATCGATAGCCGTACAGACCGTTATGATGGTTTAGGTTACGGTAGTGATGAAGAACTAATCGCTGACATTGCTAAAGTTGACGCAATGAATGACGGTAAAGGTGCAACAGAAATGCAAGCCCTTATTGCTTATTTGCAACAACTTGGCACACATTTGAAGTAGATTATTATGGACTACGGGACATACAGAGGCATTTTGACTCTGGTAATTTTAGTATTATTTATTGTGATTGTTGGATGGGCATATAGTAAGCGCAGTAAAAGTCGTTTTAAAGACGCTGCTAATGTCATATTTGAAGATGAAAAAAAACACAACAATACACTCTCTAACGAGGAAAAGGGGTCTGAGAAATGACTAGCTTTTGGAGTATATGGGTTATTGTATTAACCCTTGCATGCTTAATCATTATCTTTGGTCTACTAGTTTGGAACTTAAAAAACTATGTAGGTGTAAAAGAAGGTGAAAGCTGTGGACATGAGTTTGACGGCATTGAAGAATTAAACAATCCACTACCAAAATGGTGGACTTACATGTTCTTCGCAACGTTTGTATGGTCTGTTTATTACTTAGCAGCATACCCAGGTTTAGGTAACTGGGAAGGCTTAGCAAAGTGGACCAGCTCAAACCAAGGTGTTACTTCTTTAACTGAATCGAAAGAAGCAGTCATTGATGCTAAAGAAGATGGCCGCTTTGTAAAGCTAGATGCAGAATATCGTGCTGCTGAAGAGCGTTTTGGCCCAATTTTCAATGAATTGGCACAAATCCCTGTTACTGATTTAGTAGAGTCTAAGTTTGCTGGTGATGCAGCACAACAAGTAGCACTAGAAAACGGTACTAAGCATGAGCAAACGCAAGGTCAACTAGCGGTTGAAATTGGTCAGCGCTTATTTGCTCAAAACTGTGCACAGTGTCATGGCTCTGATGCTCGAGGTGGTACTGGCTTCCCTAACCTAACAGATAAAGATTGGTTATACGGTGGTACACCTGACAAAATCAGAGAAACATTACTTTTAGGTCGAGTTGCAGCAATGCCACCTTGGGGTGATGCATTAGGTGAGCAAGGCGTTAAAGAAATGACAGCTTATGTACTTAGCCTATCTGGTCGTACTGTTAACCAAAAAGATGCCGATGCAGGTAAAGCGAAATTCGCGATGTGTGCAGCATGTCATGGTGCAGATGGTAAAGGTTCAGTTGCACACAACTTACCGTTTGGTGCACCAAATCTAACTGATAACATTTGGTTATACGGTGGCTCTCAACGTGCTGTTGAAGAAACACTTAACCATGGCCGCGCTGGTGTAATGCCTGCTTGGAAAGAGATTTTAGGCGAAGATAAAATTCACCTATTAACTGCTTACGTTTACAGCTTATCGCAAGATAAATAACGATAAAGTTAACAAAACGTTTCAGTTTTAATCTTTTTATTTCAATAGATTAATACAGATCAAAAAAGCCTCCACTCGGAGGCTTTTTTTTAGTCTTTTCGATCTATTTATTATAATATAGCCGCACATTAATTAATTTTAGAGCGACTATGCAACCGACTCCGTGGTATAAAAATTTTTGGCCTTGGTTTTTAATCTTCTTTCCATTAGCTGCAATTATTGGCTGCATTAGTTTATTTATTACAGCCATTGGTAACGGCCCAGATATGGTTGTGGACGATTACTATAAAAAAGGCAAAGCAATCAACTTAGAGCTGATCAAGTTTGATAAAGCAAAAGCCTTGTATTTACATGGTGACCTAAATGTATCTGATGAGCGAGTAAGCTTTAAATTTACTAAAGGCGATACGAGCAACATTCACGCGCTAAAATTATCGTTTTTTCATCGCACTATAAAAGCTCATGATTTTGAAGCTACCCTCACTCCAAATGCTAATCAAGAATTTACTGCATTATTAGAAAGCTACACGCCTGGTGCTTACTCAGTGTTTATTGAACCTGTTGATGCTAGTTGGAAAATGAAAGAAAGTGTCACTTTACCAACCACAACCACCGTTTTAGTTACTCCTAACTATAAGTAGTATTTAGTATGTCTAAAAATTGCTTTCATTGTCTTGAAAGTGTGCCGGCAGGGTTTGACGCACACGCTATTATAGACAATACCGCTGAGCCAATGTGTTGCATTGGCTGCCAAGCGGTTGCTCAAAACATCATTGACCAAGGAATGACCGACTACTACAAATACCGCACCGTAAGTGCCGGCAAAGTAGAGCAACTGGTTCCTGAACAGCTCGCTTTTATTAAAAGCTATGACAATGAAGATATCCAAGATGAATTTATTAGTACGCACAACAACAACTCTGAGGTATTACTGAGTGTTGAAGGTATAACCTGCGCCGCCTGTGCCTGGCTAATTGAAAAGCAATTATTAAACCTTAAATCGGTAAAACGCGTTGATGTAAATACCTCAACAAATCGTGCCATGATCCACTGGGATAAAAGCGCCACGCCTTTAAGTGAGCTAATTACCTCATTGGCTGAAATAGGTTATAAAGCGTACCCCTTTCAATCTGATTTAGAAGCTCAGCAAAAGCAGCAAACTGCCAAAGCGTATATTCGTCGTCTCGGTGTTGCAGGTTTGATGACCATGCAAGTGATGATGTTTGCCTTTGCAATGTACTTTGGCATGTTCTCTGGAATGGACAGCAATTTTGAACAGTACTTTAGATGGATCAGTTTAATTCTCGCTACCCCCGTTATCCTATACAGCGCCCTGCCCTTTTTAAGTAATGCAATTAATGGCTTAAAAGCAAAACAGTTGAATATGGACTTACCAGTATCATTGGCTATTTTTGGTGCTTATGGCGCTAGCTGTTATGCCACAGTAATGGAAGTAGGCGAGGTTTACTTTGAATCTATTTGTATGTTTACCTTTTTACTCTTATTAGGTAAATACTTAGAATTTAGAGCGCGTTTAAAAGCCAGTGAATTCACTGCTAACTTGCAAAAGTTGTTACCCCTTACTGCCCGTACGCTCGATGAACGCGGTAATGAGCACATCATTGCCGCCAAAAAACTCAAACTTAACGATATTGTGTTAATAAAGGCAGGCGAAACCATTCCTGCTGATGGCATATTAGTTAAAGGCAGTACCAGTGTTGATGAGTCGATGATGACCGGCGAACATCAACCAGTACGAAAGTACATTGATCATAACGTGTATGCAGGCACGGTTAATCATGATGGTATAATTGAAATAAAAATCAACAAGCTAGGCCAAAATACCCTGCTTAATCAAATTATTCGCCTGCAACATAATGCCCTGACAAAACGCCCAAGACTGGTTGAAATTACCGATAAAGTAGCGCAGTGGTTTGTTGCTGTATTACTAGTATTTGCCTCCATAACTGCGATTGGTTGGTATCAGGTAGATCCTGACGTTGCATTTTGGATCACTATTTCGGTGTTAGTGGCCACTTGCCCGTGCGCATTAAGTTTAGCAATTCCAACCGCATTAACCTGTGCTGTAGCAACCTTAACCCGCAAAGGCATATTAATAAAGCAAGCGCATGTGCTCGAAACGCTATCAAAGCTCACTTTATTTGCCTTTGATAAAACAGGTACGCTTACACAAGGTAAATTTAGCCTCGACGTGATTGACATACTTGATGATAACTACAGCAAAGAGCAAATTCTTGATATTGCAGCCCAGCTTGAAAGTTATTCTGAACACCCTATTGCCAGTGCATTTAAGGAGTTTAAAGGACAGCGTAAATTTGACGATGTACAACTCCACCCAGGCATTGGGATAAGCGCCCAGTTTGATAATACCCATTACGCTATTGGTAAAAGTGGCTGGTTTGATACAAAGAAAACCAACGCACAAGCCACGCTTTATATAAACAAGCAGGCTGTTGCACGCTTTTACTTTGTAGATAAAGTTAAAGCTGATGCCGATAAGCTAATTAATGTTTTACAAGCGGCTAACCTTAGTTGCCATATGCTAACTGGTGATGCATCTGATGCGGGTGCCAAAGTAGCTAAAAAGTTAAAGCTTGATTCAGTACTTGCCAGTTGCAGTCCAAAAGATAAACAAAATGCCGTTGATCACTGGTCATCGCAAGGTGAAATTGTTGCTATGGTTGGTGATGGCGTAAACGACAGCCCAGTATTTGCCAGTGCCCATTTATCTATCGCCATGGAAACCGGTGCCGATATATCTAAAAATAGTGCTGATGTTGTATTGCTAAACAGTGACTTAGCTTCTATCTCGCACTTGTTAACTATTGCTAAACAAACACGACGTATAATTAAACAAAACTTGGCGCTTTCTTTATTATATAATGGCTCTATATTACCGCTAGCGGCTATGGGCTTAGTTGCGCCATGGATGGCCGTTATTGGTATGTCTGCCAGCTCTATTATTGTGATATGTAATTCACTAAGGCTATTAAAGTTATGAGCATAATTTATATTTTAGTTCCTATCGCTATTTTGTTTGTATTAATTGCTATTGGCGTATTTTTTTGGGCAGTAAAAGGCGAGCAATTCTCTGATTTAAACAAGCAAGGCCATAGTATTTTGTTTGAAGACGACAAAGAGCAGCACAATAAAAGTAATGATTGACCCTATTTTTGTTAGCGCTTTTTTAATGGGCTTAATTGGCAGTGGTCATTGCATTGCTATGTGTGGTGGTATTGCCAGCTCATTGCAACTTGCCAGCAATAAACGTCAAACGTGGTTATATTCTCTAGCTTATAACAGCGGTCGAGCTTTAAGTTATATGCTAGCAGGAGCCCTTGTTGCGGGTATTAGTAGCCAGTTTGCTACGCAAAATTCTGCCTTTTCATTATTTTTGTCATTTTTAGCCGGTATTTTTATGTTACTGGTTGGCGTTTATATTATGCGCCTAGCCGCCACCTTACAGTGGCTCGAAAAACTAGGTAAAACCCTCATTTGGCAGCACTTAATTAAACTTAATAAGTATTTAATGCCCATTGATTCGCCTCTAAAAGCGCTTGGTTATGGTGCGTTATGGGGCTGGTTACCGTGCGGTTTAGTATATTCTGCACTTACTTGGGCAATGACCAGTGGCAGTGCCATTAATGGTGCTTTAGTTATGCTGGCATTTGCCCTAGGCACATTTCCTGCCATGATCACCTTAGGTATGGCTGCACAAAAGCTAAATACGCTTTTTAATCACCCATGGACACGAATAACATTAGGCAGTGTTATCATTTGGTATGGTATCTACCTCCTGATCATTGCAACAGATAAGCTAGTGCATTAACATTATAAAATGTCGTGCATAGAAATTTAACGGATTGAACTTATGGATTTTTCTCAAAGTCGTGCTAAAGGTAATTGTGCCATTAGCTGTAATAACTGCAGTATTAGCCAGTTATGTTTACCATTTTCTTTAAATGGCCAAGAAATGGATAAACTTGATGAGATCATTGAGCGAAAAAAACCATTACACAAGGGTGACTACTTATTTGAATCGGGGGCGCCTTTAAATGCAATTTTTGCGGTTCGTTCAGGTTCGTTTAAATCGTATACTTTGTCTGAGCAAGGCGATGAACAAATTACCGGCTTTCACTTAGCTGGCGACCTTGTTGGGTTTGATGCCATCAATAAAATGCAGCACCAAAGCTTTTCTCAAGCACTAGAAACCTCAATGGTATGTGAAATCCCCTTTGATACACTTGACGAACTCGCTGGTAAGTTGCCTAAGCTTCGCCAACAAATTATGCGTTTAATGAGTAGTGAAATAACCTACGATCAAGAAATGCTGTTATTACTCAATAAAAAGTCTGCCGAAGAACGTCTAGCGAGTTTTATTTATAATTTATCAGAGCGTTTTGGTGAGCGTGGTTTTTCACGTAAAGAATTTAGATTTACCATGACCCGCGGTGAAATTGGCAACTACCTTGGTTTAACTGTTGAAACCATTAGCCGTTTATTGAGTCGTTTTCAAAAAGCTGACTTAATTAAAGTAGAAGGTAAGTTTATTACTATTTTAGATAATGACGCGCTTGCAAAAACAGCTGCTATTATAAAACCCCGTTAATAATAGTTTCTCATTTTAAAATTAATCCCCCCTAAATCAGAGCGTAATTATTGCAATTATGCTCTATCTCTACTAACACTTTGAGTAGAGGTATTAACCATTCACTTTTAAGAGTCGATGAAGATAATTACTTATCTAGCTCATTTTCTAACATAAAAGCAACTACGTCCTATTACACTCTTATATAGAAGGACAATCTTATGCCTTATTCTTTATTTCTATTTATCACTCTTTCTTTAAGTATTTTATTTAGTAGTCAAGTATCAAGCTCTATGATCCCCGATGATGGAATTGATGACTCACAAGCACTAAAAGACTTGATTTTAAACACTGCAGAAAACTCTGAGCTTAAAATAGACAAACCAGGAGTTTACGATATATGTTCAGCTATTATCGTCAGAAACCTTAGTAACATTACTATCACCGCTAATGCTGGCGTCATACTAAAAAAGTGTGACCAATTTGAAGGAGAATATATTTTATCCTTTTATAATTCACGCTTCATAGAAATTAATGGTTTTATTTTTAGAGGGTTAACGACAGACAAAATTAATTATGTTTGGGGTGAGCAAGGTATCCTTTTTGCAGGCTCCGAAGATATTTCAATTAAACATAATCACTTTTATGATTTTGGTGATGCGGCTATAAGAGCAACATCTTCACATTTATCATCCCATGATGCGAATATAAATTCTTTCAGAATTGATATTCGTAATAATTACTTTGAAAATGTCACACAAGTAACAACTACTCACCCGTGGAATAATAACTATGGAGGTACGCATGATATTACAGTTGAAGATAATATTTTTGAGGGATTGAAGGGATCATTGAAATTTGCCACGGTTAAACCTGTATCAAAGGCTCTAGTAAGATATAACACTTTCAAAAACACCAAAGGCACTGCTATAGAAATTACTTATTATTCTAACGTAAAAATTATTGCTAATACCTTTATAGACAGTGATAAGTTTATCCTCAATGCTTACCCAAATAAACCAAGAAGTGTAACGGAGCCTTTTAATTGGGGAAATATTTATTTTACTCACAACACTATTTTACGTTCTAAGGGAGGCATTAGAATACAGTCAGATGTAACCGACGAGCTAATAGATGACAAATACGTTAGAGGCATTTATATCAATAACAATCACTTTATTAACGTTGATATGACCGTTTATCCTGAAAAAAAATATTGGTATCTTATTAACTTATTCAGTAGAGGTGGAAAGAGTTATCTGTTTTCTACCATTAAAGATAACGTTTATAACTTACTACCTGAAGTGGGCTTTGTGAAAAAAATGAGTGGATTCACTGTAGAAGATAACACTTTAATAAAACCTGAGAATAATTAAATCTTTATAAAGCCCTACATGCTTTTATTCAACATAAAGAGTTTTAAAATTAGAGAAACTTTATTTCTTGATATAGAACAATAATCTTAGTGCTACCCCCTTTAACTGTTGTGTATTTGCGTTACACTAAATGTATAACTGTTAAGTGAATGGAGTAGCACAATGGAAACGATTAAACGTATTATCGCGGTTATTGATCCAACTAAAGACGATCAAAACGCCCTCGCGCGTTCAATAGATTTAGCCAAAAAATCGGGTGCAAGCATTACCGCCTTTATGACGGTTTACGATTTCTCTTACGAAATGACTACTATGCTATCAGGCGATGAACGTGAAGCAATGCGTCAAGCCGTCCTTAAAGATCGTGAGCTATGGCTTAAAGAGCTGATCTCTCCTTATCAAAATATAAATATAGATACGCAAGTTATTTGGCATAATCGCCCATACGAGGCAATAATTAATACCGTTATCAATGATAAATACGACTTGGTTATCAAAGGTACGCATCAACATGGCGCACTAAAAGCGGTTATTTTTACTCCTACAGACTGGCATTTAGTTAGAAAATGCCCAACGCCCGTTCTATTTGTTAAAGATATGCAATGGCCAGCACAAGGTAATATTTTAGCTGCTGTGAATGCAGTAAGTGAAAATGAGCAGCACCTATCACTTAATAAACGCATAATTAAAGATGCACAATTTTTATGTGAACTGGCTAATGCTAAACTTAACTTAGTCAATGCCTACCCTGCTACACCGGTAAATATTGCCATAGAAATTCCTGAGTTTAATCCTGGGCTTTACAACGAATCAGTTAAAAAACATCACATTGAATCAACCAATGAATTAGCTAATGAGTTTAACCTAACCTCTGATCAATGCTTTATTGAAGAGGGATTGCCAGAAGATGTGATACCGGATGTTGCAAATCGTTTAAATAGTGAGTTAGTGGTTATTGGCACTGTGGGACGTACCGGCTTAAGTGCTGCATTAGTGGGTAACACCGCTGAGCATGTTATTGACAGCCTCGATTGTGATGTACTTGCATTGAAACCTGATGGCTATGTTAGTCCACTCGCAGAAAGTTAACGTTTGCTGTAGCTGTGATATTACATATGGCATATAATACGCCCCTTTATTTTTAGCAATTAATTTTGCCGTACTGTTTATAAGGGGGCGTAGTGTCTCATTCTGCTCAAGCCAAAGCTCAACACAACTTAAATAAGCTTCAAAAGCGTTTACGTCGCCTCACAGGTCAAGCTGTCATGGATTTTAACATGATAGAAGAAGGTGATCGTATCATGGTGTGCTTATCTGGCGGAAAATTATATTAAATATCTTTTTTGTATTTATTAATATTTTTTTTGTTTCTTCCAACCTATTATTCTTCAAGAAAAATTAAAGTCATTCATTAATATTTAGATTCTTTTTTGCTCTTTTTGTAAAGTACGCTATATTTTACAAATCCACTTATAGTAATGATTGGTTTTGTAAAGTATGAATGTTAGTCAATATAAAGTTGGATCTAAGCGCTTTATAGCCTTTATTGGCTTAAATGATATTCCTATTTTACCTCTAGCAAATACGTTTCTATATGATGTATTTTTAAACACATCATATTCAACCAAACTCCGTGTAGCGTATGAACTCAAAACCGTACTTAATTATTTTGACGCAGAAGCAATTGATCTAGAGCTTAGAGTTAGCTCTGGTTTGTATATAAGTGCGAATGAATTAAGTCATTTCTATGGGGAGATGCGCCTAAAAAAAGATTCGTTTTCACAAAAAAATCTATTTTCAGTACCTGATAATAGTGAAAGTAAATATATCAGGAATGCAATTTCAGCATCCTCATTTAATAAAAACAAAGTATCAACAGAAACATCAACAGGCAGAATAAGAACTCTTAGGAAATATTTAGTATATATCCATGAACACTATCATGGTGATCGACAAGCACCGCCCAATTTAAAGGATTCATATAATAGGGTTATTTCAAAGTTAAAATTACGAGAAAGCTATACTCAAGATACTAATAAAATTTCAAGTGTAGAGTTAGTTGAAACTGTAATACCTGATGAAATTTATGATTCATTTAAAGAAATAGTTTTACCTAGTTCAAAAGATAATCCTTTTAAAAAGTGTAAGTTACGCAATTATTTAATTCTATCAATATTGAGACAAACTGGTATTAGAAGAAGTGAAGTTTGTAAGTTAAAAATTTCTGATTGCCAATTTTATGGTGATTATAACAAGATAAAGATTTATTCAAGCCCAGATGATCCTACTGATACTAGATTAAATAAACCTGATAAAAAGTGTGGGAGAGCACATTTCGCAGGGATTAGTGTAACGTTAATGAAAGAAATTCATTTTTATATTCACCATGTAAGAATAAAATTTGAAAAAGCTACTCTGCATGATTTTCTATTTGTATCAGAAAAGAATACTCACAAAACAGCGGGGCTTCCAATTACTAGGGAAATGGTTAATTATATTTTGTGCAAAGTTTCTACTAAACTTGGATATAAAATTCACCCACACACTTTAAGGCATAAGTGGAATGAGAAACTAAGTATAAAAGGAATGAATAAAGGTCTTGATTCGGAATTCATAGAGGATATGCGAAGAAGTGCTATGGGGTGGCAACCTGACTCAAAGATGGGCCGAGTTTATAATGATAAACATGAGCAACTGTCGGCAATTGAGCTAATGAAAGAACATCAGGAAAAAATAGATGGAACCAAAAAGTGAACCCAAGCTGCCGGCTAATATCCCTGAATTACCAAAGAAGTTTATTTCGCAAGCGGGTATTAAAGTTGAAACATTTAATAATACTTGGGAGTTAGCACATTTAGGTAAAGGACGTAAAACTAATATTGCATGGCTTCAATCCTTTCCTAGGACTTCAAAGCTAAAATATATATTACTCGATACTCTGATTTACTACGCAGAAACAAAATCTGCTTCAACTGTCACTACGATTATTGCTTCTTTGAGACAGGCTTTTCCAAACGATTGTAGTGACATATCTGAATTTGAGAATATATGGCATGTACTAAGAGGCTCGACAAAAAAAACTATAAGTGGTTTTTTAAACTCATCATTAAAATTGAATCACACGTTACTTGATAAGCACTATAGGCTAGCTTGTAAATATAGTTATAAACAAAGCTTTAATGGTTTACATCCGACAAAAGGTAGACTAACAGATTACGAATATGACTCTATACTTGAGAACCTTAGGATAAAGTGCAGAAGTATTCCAAATCAGCCTCCAGAAGACCTTCATTACTACACTAAAGTAAGTGAAAAGAACAATAATTTCATAAACCTGAAAAGTCTGGTTGCTTATCGTTTACTTATACAGTTAGCAAGACGCCCAAGACAAATAGTTATGCTAAAGTGGTCAGATATTTTACCAGTTGGAATATCATTCAATGATAAAAATTTAAATGGTGAGCCAATAAATACGGGGGTTAAAACACTTCATGTTAGATGTTATAAAATCAAACAAAGCAATCAAGATTTTAACTTTCGTCTTTTCCCTGAAAAATGGTCAATACCTCTAACAGAGTCATTCTCGGCGTTATTATTAAAGTACAGGGAGATTTATTGTAAAGGCCTAAGCTTAGCTATTAATGAGTGTGGGGCACAATTAAGTACTGCTCAATCTGAAACTTTAATAAATCATTGCCCAATAATTCCAGATATTAAAATTTTTACAGCTGATTTCTCTGATAGTGAACTTATTGATTCAATTTTATACGAAAGATCACAATTGTTTCATGCATCAGAAAGTATTTTTAAAAACGCAGAGAATAGTTATGGCAAAGGTTTATCTGAACGCACTGGTAGAGTCGTTGGAACAAATAACAGGCTTAGGCACACTTGGCTTTGTAATGCAGCTCTAAATGGTCATCCTATCTCTGAAATTTGTAAAATAACTAATGTAACTGAACCTGGCGCAAGAGCTTATTTGCAATTAAGTTTAAAAGAGAGACAGTATATTGATACTAACTACGCCGCTAATCAGTTACTGCGAGATGCTTTTAACCCAAAGGTATCAATAACTGATGGAGATACAACAGTAGAAAATGAAATTGATATATTTGGAGTAGAGAAAGAACCTTCTAACTGCAATGCATGCGATCATAAGTCCAACTTAACAAGACCATTACCATGTTATGGGTGCCCTAACTTTAGACCTCTATTAGACGCAAATCATAATGCAATTTTAGAACAAGCTATTGCAAAACGTGAATTTATAAAAACATTTAGTAGTAATTACACCAATTCTGGTTCGACAGAGAAGTTAGATAAGGTTATAGCCAATATAAAACTAACAATAGCAATTTGTATTGAAATGAAGCTTCATAATCCAAAGTTGAACAAATGAATATATTCAATAAATACCACCTCGCACTTCAAGATTTACTCCAATCATATTCTAATGAAATACCTAAAAATATTTCTTCTATAGAACATTCAAAACCAACTTGGGATGATCCTGTTTGGTATATTCTAGATGTTGATACAGGAGTTCGTCATCGTTACCTATTTACTAAAGCAGTTAAAGGACAAAGGCGCTCTAAGAATGATTCATACTTCAGGAAATTAAAAAATTACGAGTCAGACTTGCTTACAAAAAATTACGGATTGCTCCTAAAGGTTTATGCGTTGGATGTACAACAGCAAAAGATCGTTAATAATAGCAAGCAATTAAGAATTACTGTAGCGTCACAGATTTTAACAGAAAGTGAAAAATATCGAAATCTAAATGACTTACCTATTCAGTTTTGGAACGACTGTAAACAATCAAATATTTTTTGGGACTTTTGCAAAAGACACCATTTAATCTCTGGTAACTTAAGGCCGCATCATAGTGATAGACTTAGAGCGGCTGACGATATATTCGATAGAGCTAATAAAAATGCTTTCAAAATGCCCAAAGAATCAATGATTTTTTCTCTTGGCTATATTTTCAATGAGGTATTTAAAGATGTAAATAAGAACGGAAAACTCGACGAAGAAGGTATGATTAATATAGTAGATGCAATACCTATAACTGTTGCTTTATTGGGACTTGCTTCACCATGTCGGCTTAATTCAGAAGTTCCTCTACTACAAAATCAAAAACTAAAGTCAATTAAACCTAAAAGTGGACAGCCTATATATTATCTTGATTGGCCAGGCAGTAAAGGGTACCAAGATAATCAAAACCATGTTTTAAAGGCTTTAGCTCCACATGTAAAAAAAGCTATAAATTTCTTTCATGGATACTTTCAACCTGAACGCTATTACGTTCGTTTTTTAAAAAATACCAAACAATCATGGAAGCAGCTTTTAAACGGTTTTATTGTAGATCCGAATAGAGTCAAAGAGTTAGACTTCTCTCAACCTCCAAATATTTTTACGGTTGCGTATGCATTAGGCTTTTACCCAATAAAATATAAAGTAGAAGTACTTAAATGTCATAATAGTATTCTATTAGGTGTTTCTGAACGTCAATGGAAGTGGAATTTAAAGCGTGGTCAGACTAAGAGTAGCCAACTTATTGAGAAGAACATTAGTAAACTATTACTTAGTGATCTAGTTATTAACTTGTCAGCGGTAGATACAACAACCCCTTCAAAATACTCAATACAGAGACTTCTGCAAACAGAAAATTTTACTAAAAGCTTCAAAAATCGCCTTACTATACAGTTCATTACTGATATAGGCTCTATTCAAAAAGAAATTATACGTTTACAGAAAGAAAATATTCCAACATTCCCAAAGTGCTATGTTGAGTCTGAAAAATATATCGACCTTGAACATGCTTTATTTTGTATTGCACCAAACAAACATAATTTTAATTCAGTACATGGAATGTCTGGTAGCCCTTTAAATATAATTTCATTAAGAAAAGTAAAAACAATTTTCGTAAATGCTTTTTCTAACAACAACCCAGCTACAAATATATTTAATAAGTATGGCTTTAAAACTGAAAAACTTCGCCTTCATTCACTACGTCACTTTGCAAATACGTATGCAGAAAAAGGAGGTATTCCCTTAAGTGTCATAGCCTCTTGGTCTGGCAGAACAAGCATAAAGCAAACACTAGAGTATATTCATAATAATGAAGAGACTAACGCTGATAGAGTTACTTCAACATTAGATCTCGATGCTAGTCATATTGATATCCGAGTTATAACAAACGATGAGTTAAAGACTTATGGGGGTCTCCCTGCAAGTATTACTGATACAGGAATATGTGTACAAGAGCTTTCTGTTACACCTTGTAATTATATAAATAATTTTTTAAGTGGCTGTTTTTTATGTGAAAGCTCTTGCTATATATGTGGGGACACTGATGCTATAAAATTACTTGAATATGACCTAAGATTTCAATCAATAAGGCTTGCCAGATTATCAAAACAAGAAAATATACTTAAATCTCCTTGTAAAAAAGATTGGTATTTAAAACACACTAAAGAAGTTGCTCTACTTGAACAGCTTATTCAAATTTTAAAAAATGGACTACATGGAAATATAGCTCGAATATCAACCGAAGAAAAAAAAATTTTTATAACAAACCCTAAGACAAATGTTATAGATGAAGTGAAGTTAACAATTTCTTCAGATGAAAATATTTTAAACCAAATAACAGATAAAACTTCTAGTATTAGCTCCACCCCCGAAGGAATGACAGCGTTACTTTCTTCTTTTGGTGTAACTAATTTTAAAAATAAATCAAAGTAGAACTTGCGATGCCAGCTAAAGCTAAAATTACAAATGAAACACAGTTTAACATTGAGAGAATGATCCTTCTTTGGGAAGGAAAGCTTACATGGAAAAATCTAACTCAAAAAATTTCAATTGATCTTGATATTCAAGTATCAAGACAAACATTAGAGAGCTATAACGGGATTTATCAAGCTTATAAACATAAGAAATGTTCAAAAAACACTAAAGATCATCATTTTAAAAAGGGAATCATTAAGGCCGATGTTGATCTACTTAAGCGAATAAAGAAACTTGAAGCAGAGATAGAATTAAAGAATAAAACAATTAATGAACAAAAAAGGTTCCTACAAAGAGTTTTACAAAATGCCACAGAAATTCCTGCTCTGAAAGGTAACCTTGATATATTAGTAGCAGAAAGACCTGAAGACAAATAAACTAAATTGAACAACTTTTTCTGAATAAGTGTTAACTTTATCTGTCAGGTTTGATTGTTAGGGCTTAATCAAAACTGACAGCGGCATAAGACAAACTCGACCGTTCAACAGCAACTTAATATCGTAAATCCCGTTAAAATAAAGGACGTCCACCCAACTCGTATTTGGACAGAACTGAGTTTGAGTAAATGCAGCAATCTGCTTCTCGGATAAATTATAGTATTCTAAAATGCTGGTAGGCACCTTTGAATGCTATACCTGAGATGCAAAAAATGAACAATTCAGAGCATCTTCAAAGCATAGTACCTGATTTAGCTTATGCAGGATTTGCGTAGGACATACAAATCACAGCTACAAAAAAACCAAGCACCTCAAACCCAAGAATACTTAGACTAGACGCGTATGCACATTTTGTTAGTGGGTGCCACCCCATAGGGTCTAACTCGCAGCACAATAGTGACTCGTCGTATGAGAGTCTGAGATCACTCCTGTCTAATATCAGTCCTATTTGTTAAGGAAGTTAATCACAGAACTCATAGTCTACATCGATACTAGAAAGATCTTGAAGATCTTTAGACTTGATAGCATTTACAAAGCTAACAATATTTATGCAACTAAATTTACTAATTTTTCTCTCAACAGGAGATGGTGTAAGAGTGACCATTACCTTATAGACTTTTCTTACTTTATCGATACTCACTCCTTGCTGGTTTAGCTCGCTTACGACGAGCTCTATATTATCTACGACCCATTGGCATTTTTTTATAAATTTTTCAGAATAGGATTTCTTTCCGTATATAAACTTACTTAAGTCATCGCGATAAAGTCTTGGCTCAGTATTGAATCTAACATTTTTTGCTTCAATAACAAATATAGCGAACTCTTCTGGGAAATAACCTATAAAATCAATTTCTCCTACATCACTTGGCAAAACTTTTTTTTTCTCTTGGCAGTTATAACTTTTTATAGATTTTATTGATTTAATACCTATGAGGCTTAAGTTGTCATGTAAAATACCTTCAAACCATTTACC
Source organism: Pseudoalteromonas sp. S1609 (assembly GCF_005887255.1). Classification (GTDB taxonomy): domain Bacteria; phylum Pseudomonadota; class Gammaproteobacteria; order Enterobacterales; family Alteromonadaceae; genus Pseudoalteromonas. The sequence goes on from NZ_PNDJ01000032.1 coordinate 51,832, forward strand.
TGCATTGTTAGAAAGTGTGGTTAATTGGTTTTCTATTGCATTATCTTTCCAGTCTTCGGGTAACTTTTGATAGCATGCATTGTTTGTCAATATATCTAAAGCCTCTAAAGCCATAGTTTTTGAAAAAAACAGTGATGGTACCCCATTACGAGTAAATTCAAAAAAGCCTCGATGGTAGGCTCTATGCTCTTGTTTTGGGCTATACAATAACCTATCTTTCAGATTAACACTTCTCACGCTAAAGCCTTGAATTACCTTAGTTGCTTGCTCACACGAAAGCGAATAGCGTTGCTGTAACTCTTCAATAACCTTCCTTTTTTCGACTAGCGTGACTGGGGTTTTCTGGTTAGATATGTAGTTATATAAGAAGGTGATTAATTCTTTGTAGGTTAGCCCTAAGTGATCTTTAAAAGAGGGATATAATACTAAACTATGCTTATTGATATCGATGCCGTAAGGTAACCCAGTGATTAAGGAATGAATACCATTCCTTTCATTTCGAATATCTATTATATTACAGGCATCTAAGTCTTGTGGAACATAGAAGTAAGTATACTTACTTATATCTAAATGTAGATCCAGCGAATCAACCAAAAACTTGTAGCCATCTACCCTCATGTAAGATGAACACATCTCTTCTATAGATATAAAGATTTTTGATATGACTTCTAACGACTCATTTTCACTTAATTCTATCTTATCTTCGTGATCTAAATTATTATGTTCTTTGCAAAGCAGCTCTAATAAGTACTTAATTCCTCGTCTAGAATGGCTTGCATATGACAACCAATCTTCTTCTTGTTCTCTAGATAGCTTGCCACTCTGATATAATAAGTTTTGAACTGCATATCCTTCATACTGGAAGAGCATAAATTCTACCAATTCATATATATTTAATTGGCTTATACTTTCTTCTAAAGTAATTTCATATTCCTTATATATGAGCATGCAAATTTCGATTATTTTAGCTTTGTCAGTTATATGGCCAGATGAATAAACTGAGAATACTTTATTTTTAATTTTTGTATACATTTCACCTTCGACGTTTGGTAGTGGGCGAAATAATAGACGAGTCATTGTTATCAAATCCTTTATGGAGTTATTCAATTATGTACATTCGTTTCTAAATGAACATTCCCGGTTATGTAACACTTCGTTGAAAGCCCATTGATTCATGGGGTATGTGTAGTTCGTTGAGCATACTATGCTTTAGGGACGAAACACAATTGCGTTAAATTTCTCGCTTCAAGGACAAATCAGCATAGTGAATTGCCACCAATATACTGAGACTGGGATAAATTACTAAAATTTGTTCATCTTGATGATACCAGACGTAACAATTTGGAACACTGCCAAGTTAAAATGGGGCAAAGGCAGCTTGGGGTTGCTGCCTATATAAAATTAACAATCCGTTTCTCTGGATATCTTAATTGCATCTTCAATTTCAATTCCGAGATATCTGATGGTGTTATCAATTTTTGTATGACCAAGTAGTAACTGAACGGCACGTATATTTTTGGTTTGAGCATAAACCAAAGTCGCTTTGGTTCTTCGCATTGAGTGAGTTCCATAAAGGCCAGAATCAAGTCCTAATTGCTCAGCCGAGCTCCTGATGATAGACCTGTAATATGAATAGCTTATTGGTTGATTAGAGCGACGTATACTCCGAAACAAATAATCACTGGGTTACAATTTAACTTCTTGTACCCAACGGATAATACTTTGTTGTGTTCTCGGAGTTATCTCAAATTGAACTTCGATCCCTGTTTTCTTCTGCGTTAATTGAACCCTTCCAAATACTTGATCGAGAGTAGCGACGTCTCGAACTTTTAGAGAGAGTAAGTCACATGATCTTAGCTTGCTATCTATAGCCAAATTCAGTAAAGCTAATTGTATCAAGTTGTTTTGAATTTCAATTCGAGTGCGAATACGCCAAATCTCTTCAAGCTTGAAAGGACGTTTCACACCAGTAGCATTGTGGTTTAGTTCTGGTTTCATAGTGACCTCCTATTTAAAAGTCACTATGAGGATAGTGGATGTATTACTGATTAGGATTTGGACAAAACCCGTTTACAACCACACTTTACTAAAGAGTATAAACTGATGAGAAAGCATAGAGATATTGGATGAGTTGTGAAGTGAATCTTAACACACCTAATATTTGCCACACTAACGGGCTAAAGAGTCTCCGAATAGTTTCATTTGATTTCAGCCCTTCAACATATGCTCTTCAGCATCTCGCTTTCTTTCATATTCAATTTGATGGTCAATATTCTCTATAAAGCCTACAGCCCAATTTCTCACTTTGATATTGGTATGTTCGACTAAAGTTTGAAGTATTTTCTTATCAGCTTCTAAATACGGGATTAAAGACCCCGACCATGATCTACTTGAAAAATTTGCAGATATTTCACTGAGAAATGGCTTGCTATCAGCATACTCAGTCAATAATTGAATCATTAACGGGTTTATTGCGCGTTCTTCGCCACGCGAGATAAACATCGAAATTGCTCGACCAACTATAAGAAGAGCAACTTCATCTTTACACCAATCAACAACAACTTCTGGATCTAAGATATCAAAAATACTGTTATCTCTTTTTTTATAAGATTTACCACTACCAAGTAAGTCAATTAAACGATACGGTTTAATTGCGTTTCCATCAGTAAACTTATTAGCAACCTCAGGCCAGATATAGTCACCATGTACTTCGAAAGCTTTATAGAAAGCATTACTTAAGTAATCCCATAAGTCAGAATAATCAACCTCATTTCCGCCAACTTGATCAATAACATGCAAACATAGCTGTAATGCGAATTCAGCATCTTCCGACTTTAATAATCGTTCAACGGAATTTAGCCAATGGTAACTATCTGAATAGCGAGTCTTATCTTCTTTTTTGAAAGAAACATTAAGAACTAAATGGGCTAAAGTCTCTCTTAACTGAGTAAAATCCACATCATTACGACCATGTGTGTACATGTTCATATTATCAAGTGCTACCCAAGTTGCTGTCGCATCAATTTTGCTGAGTGACATGCAAAAGTGAGATATTTCCTCTTCAGTTAAATGCTCAGTTGCACACCCATAAACAAGCGTAGAGGCTGAATAGCTAGGGAGTTTTTCTTCAGCAATCAATCTAATAAAAACATCTAAATGCGAAATTTCAAAGCGACCAGTACGTATCGCGTCAGGATAATATTTAATAAGCTTTTCATCTGAGCCTATTAACTCGATTATTTCTTTCCATTCAGCAGGCTCCTTTACATTAAGTCCAGACAATAAACCAGAAAGGAACTGAGTATTAACAATATTATGCTTACGCAAATAGTCGAGAGTTGCATTAACTAGCTCTGATGTATTATCTGCTTCTAGCACTAAATGTTTTGCAAAAACCCAACTTTGCTTCTGCTCAGGAAAGGTCATCAATAATTCAAAATATTGATACAAATCAGCAAGCCTATTTTTAAGAACTTTCGCTAGTTCCTTCGCATCTTCTGCTGCCATATCAATATAGTGACCATCATCGCCTTTTACTTGCTCTCTCGATGGATTAAGCACGACTAATTTCAACTGTTCTTCAATGCTATTTTCGTCAGGGGACAATAGCTTTTCCCACGACTTTAAAAGGTCGATTTGTTCTTGAATCATTCCTTTAGCATCATAATGTAAAGCATGGCTTATCGATTGAGCTGCGGCAGGCCAGTATTTACCTGTAAGTTTGATTACTTCCTTAATAAAGTAGTCCAAATTCTCTGGTAGCTTGTATCGGATTAATCCTCTAATTTCATGACCAAATGCACCTTTAACCTGTTCAACCAAGTGTCCACGCTTAACAATCACAAGTAGTATGTCTAATAAAGACTGCCAATAATCATAAATCTCTTGATATGTTTTTGGATGCCATTCTTTTAATTCTGGCTTAGTGCCTTGAAACTCTGCTCCTATTGTTCTGGTGCCGCCGTGAGTATCCATTGCTGTTTTTATGGCGTCAATTATTACAATATCTGCACTTTCTAAGTCTAAGGCAATTGCTTTATTCAAAATTGCCAGTCTTTGGTCAAAATCAGCTTCAGTACCAGATAATTGCCAGCGAAATAATTGCGAAAATTGTCCCAATGCATTATTGCTATAATTTTCGTTTTCAAATTGCGCGAATTTAAATAAAGTCCATGCACTTTTATCAAAGCAAGATTTATGAAAAACAAGCATCTCCAATGCCCAGACTAAGTTTCGTCTTACATCGCCTTCTATATCGAGTATTTCTTTATCAGTTAATCGCGAAATAACTCTGTGCAACTGATTATTTGTAACAGTAGGGTTCACTTCAACTAATGCGCGAAAAAGTCTTGAACCCTGCTTAGATAGCAACAATTCCGCTTGGCCGAAAGGGTGGTTAGCAGCACAAAAATTTTCAACAAACGATTGCACATTTATCGAAGAGTCTAAGTATCTTATTTGATCGCAAAAACTATCGTGCAGCGTAGCTGGAAGGTTGGAGACAATCTCATTTTGTCTATCAAATGCACTTGTATTCCACCATTCCATTGCCAAGTTTAAAGCTAATGGTTTAGGAACCACACGAGCTAAGCTTCCAGTACAGTTAATCAACTCTTTTTCGTTGAAAGTCATAATTGTGTTTTCAAAGGTAATCTGGTCTGTTCCTGCAATGAGCTTTAAAAATTCAGCATCTTCATTGACGTCATCTCTAACACCTTTCTGAAATCTAAAATAATCGAAAAGAGAAAAGACTTTTAGCAACTCTCTCGCTTGGTCACTCAAAGTTCCATCACCATTTATTAATTTTTCTACAAGGTTGGATTCATCAAATTTAGTGGTAACACGCCCCTCTTGCTGTAGTTCCTTTGTAGTCATTTGTGCAAGCAGCGGAAAGCCTTCTATAAACTTCTCTAACTGTTGTTTGGATGAAGGTTCAAGATCTGGAAGTCGAGCGTCGATAATATTAGAAATTTGCTCCGATTCTAATTTTTCTAATTTGATACGTATGCTATTTGTTAATTTCTTATCTTCTTCGTGATAAAAATAAGTAGTAATTAGCTTCAGAGGTGAGTTGTTAACTTCAATTGCATTCGTCGCATAGTTATGTAATTCGACTGAACAATTGTCTATTATAACGAACCCCTCTGCTCCATTCTCGGCAGCTGTTTTTATTGACTCTTGAACAGCGCGTACATTTTCAGCGCCACTAAATATAATAAAATCACTATCTTTTAAGTTATTTCTATTTTTGTATTCAATCAATAACCGCGACTTTCCTAAACCAGATAAGCCAGTAAGTCTGATAAAACAGCTATTAGAGTTTATTGCTTCTGATAATGCGGAAAATGCTATTTTTCTTGGCTCATCTTCTTCATACGCAAGCTCATGCTTACGCTCATCATATTTAAGCCATTCTTTAATAGGTTTAGCCGCATCTAAATTGAATTTACCAACCGAAGGGGTATTTTTGATAAATGATTTCAGTAGTAAAACCTGTGTGTCATCTTCTGAGTTAGGTTTTACTATAGAGCTGTGATCTACCCCATTTATTGTTTCGATAGGGTGGTATCTAAATAGGCTTTTTGAACTCACTGAAGATACGATGGTTTCATTTGCATCAATAATGCTCAGTATATTCAATTGTTCACTTAATTTTTTATCTACCCAATCTTCATCTAAAGCGTCTAAGTCACTAGAGTTATTAACAAGCGATTTCAAGTGCCTATTATTAAAAGCAATAAATTTACCTATATTCGCTAATCCTGAACCACCGTGAGGTACATCAAAGAAGCATACTTTTTTGATGTTATGTTTAGTTCCCAGTTTACTAAGCCTGACGAGCAGACGTTTAATAACCAACCCTCCCATACTATGGCCAACTAAAATGATTTCATCTTTCGCAAGGTCACATCGAGCGTTTATATCGGTAAGTAGCCCATTTGCAATGTTTAAAATTGTAGGGGCTGGTTTATAGAATTGTTTTAGGAAATGGGGAGAAGTGTACCCATACTCAATTACTGTATGCTCAATATCAGGGTCATTAATTATATACTGAGGGAAATTACCCCATGTCTTATCAATTTTGCCACCTAAGCCGTGGACAAATATAATAAACTTACTCATCAGTTACTCCTTTAATTAAATTCACCCTGAAATGTATTTGTGTAACAACATATCTCATTTTTGTATTATATCTTTAAGCATAATATCTATTGCATTCTATATAGCGGGAGTAATTACAAAGTTAAACTGGCAACTTGCACAAAAAACGCCAAATAAATTGAAATATTTAGTGTTCCACTTTAACTGTAGTCGTATGAAATAACTATAGACGTCGTTTGAAGTAAGCGCATTTCACCTAACATGAGACTATGGCGCTAACAGTCTATTTAGCACAAAGCATTCCTTAGGGTGTAACTCATTTTTCCAAAAACAAGTTTATCTGACTGTCTGCTCCTCGCTCATTTGCGACGGTCTACTAAACTCATTTTTGGCAATAATAATTTCATTATGTACTCAAATATTTAATTAGGTATAACGCCTCGTTAAGCGGATAAAAATTGTTGGTTAGAATCGCTTAGCGATAACCAACTGTTTTTATTCCGTTTAAACGACTTGTTATGTGCTTTTACTTTATATTATCTCAATCTTTTGGTGTTCAGGAAGCCTTGAATACCATCTGATAGATTGTGAGCAAGCTTCTTTCATAAATGCGTTTAATTCAACAAATTCGGCTTCAGATGAAATTTCATCACCTGATTTATCAAAATTTGACTTAGCATGAACAACATTATTTCGCGTTTTATATATTATTTTTGCTGCAATATTCGAAGCAGTTGTTATTTTTTGAGGGTCAACAGAATAATCAATAACTTTTAATTTAAGCTGCTTTTTGATAGATACTTGAATGCTAGCGGGGAGTTTAGGAAAAAGGCCGACAAAATCGAAACATTTTGAGAAAGATGACTTTATAAGCTCTTCATCAGTAAACCTTCCTTGAACAGATTTTGCTAAATCAAATAATGATTTAATGTAATCGCCACTATCAAAACTGGACTTTGAAGCATCAAGTTTTTTCCTCATTAGTTCATACGCTTCTATTCTAAGAGCAATAGGGGAAAAATGTTCCAAAACTTTATAGAAGCTCAAAAACTTAAGCTCAGAGTCTTCGATTTGAACTCCCGATCTAAAGTATCTCATTCCATCATTCGCGGGTACCAACTCTCGAAGCTCACCAATTTTACCAATTTCATCTTCAATATCGCTGTAATCATCCATTGGACAATATATTTTACTTCTAGTTAGAGCTATATTTGTAGTATCTGCAACTTCAAAAACAAATGAGTCTATCAAACGTAATTCTTCGTTGCCCCTTAATTTAGATTTTTCATCTTTGTATACGAATTCAATTGCTGTATACGCAGAGTATGTAGGCCAATAATCGCCATCGTACGCACCTATTTTAGTTGCAACTAAACCAATAATTACGGAAGAGTTTATGAGGTTAATTTTAACATTTTGATCGTGTTCTATAGTAATTGATGGGTATTCATTTAATGCAAACTCACTATATTGGTCATTAGCAGAAACAATATATATTGAACGATATTTCGTATTTATATGTCCGTGATCTTCTATTTTTATAGATCTAATATCATCATCTAATTCTAGAAGTTCTTCAGTAGCAATTGAAGAATCGTCTTCTGCAGGGAAAGGAATATAAACTTCCTCTCTCTCTTCTTGTTCCTCAATACTTTCTTCAATTTTCTCAGAAGAATAAATTTCTTCGTCAAAATAGTCAGTATCGAAATACTTATCATATTTGATGATATATTCAAGAAGACTATTCAATTTGTCGTATTGCTCTTTTGTTAATTTCACTAATTTTTCTTCTATTTGTTAGATTACACGAAACATTGATAGGCACATAACGCCGCGTTAAGTAGTGAGCAACGCTGATACGAAACTTAACCTTGCCACCAGAAACACAAAAACTCAACCAAACCGAAATTACCGCGCGTTGCGAATCTGCCTTAAACGCTTTGTTAGCAGAGCTTTTTTAGCAAACCTTGCTTAATTTCAGACCACTCTGAATCAATAATTGAATAAACAACCGTGTCCCTTACAGAACCATCCTTTAGTATTTGATGGTTGCGTAAAATACCGTCTTGATTTACACCTAGCCGTTCAATAGCTTTTCGAGAAGCTGTATTGCAAACATGAGTTCGAAACTCAACTGCAATTGCCTCGTACCTCTCAAATAACTGTTTGAGGAGAAGATATTTACACTCTGTATTTATCAGAGTTCCCCTAGCCGAATTTGCATACCAAGTATAACCAATCAAAGCCCGTTTATTTGAATCATCAACTCCATAGTAACGAGTCGACCCTACTATCTTATTAGTCACTCTGTCTCTCACCGCATAGGCGATATTACCTAGAAGCATCTGAGTGATTGCATCACTGACATAGCAATGCATCTTTTCTGGGCTTGGTACATTAGCGAACCATAGCTTCCAATGCTCTCCGTCTTTAACTGCCTCAATCAATGCCGGAACATGATCTAAAGTAAGAGGTTCAAGAGCAACATATTGACCTTCAATTAAGCTTTTTTCTGTCCACATAAGCCTCAATTTCCTTTTGCCAGCTAACATTTTAGTATTTATGCGACACGCTGTTTGTGTTGCATAATCGCTTGTTGGACTGAGGCGCTACCTGCTCGGTGTGTCAGAGTTGGTGTTGTTCATGCTATGGGAATTTGCTTTTTAGAGGCTCTAGCTAAATCAGCTAATTTAATAAGCTTACCTATTATAATTTAAGCTTTCCCTGCATTGCTCAGCGTTTATTATCTATTCATTAAACCGAATGTTTAACCGTTAAGCAAGGATATTTTTCGCTCGCATAGTCGCTATTAGCCTGAGCAATTAAGCAGGTTAACTCATTGATTTTATGCAGCAAGCAAGGCTGCTAACTCGTTCGCGCTATTTTATTTGTCGCCACATCTAAATTCATCACACCAATAAACCGTAATATGCCAACCTTGCATGACAGGCAAGGCCAATGCGGTATTAATCGTTTTTGCTCTACCTTCGGCTTCACCGCTTTGCATGGGGTTGCTGATGCTTGAGCCTTTATTAACCCTAACTTTCGCTTGCGACACGCATTAGCTAAAAAGCCATAGTGGCGAATGCGCATAAACCCTTTGGGCAATACATGTTGTAAGTAACGCCGTAAAAATTCATCACAACTCAGAGTCATGACTTTATCGCGGTTGTTATCTGCATAATCGCGGTATTTAAAGCTCACTGTTTCTTCAGTCGCTGACACTAATCGTGATTCTGACATTACGCCTTTTCGGGTATAACGAGCAAGGTAACTAACTAGCTTTTCACTGTACGTTAAACAGGCTTTGCTATACACGCACCATTTGGTTGGTGTGCTTATCTTCGCGAATGAACTATCACATTCATTGAGCGCCGCCAGCATTTTTCCTCTAAACACTGTTGATAATGCTTTTACGGGGTATAAATAACCTTTCTCTATTTCATGCCAGCGCGCTTTATCAAGCGCGCCTGCGGGTATCAAACAATGCAGGTGAATATGCTGACTTAAGTTCTGCCCCCATGTATGCAGTACGCTTGTCATACCTAACTGGCCATGCCTCTTTCGTTTCGCAAATTTGCTCAGCGTTTGCCATGCGGCTTTAAATAAACACTGGTACAACGCGCTTGGGTTATAGTGCGCAATGATATTCAACTCATGAGGGAGCGTAAAAACAAGGTGGAAATACCGACACGGTAATAAATCCTCTTGCTGCCTTTGCACCCACTTAGCAGTAGCCATGCCTTGGCAACGCGGACAATGACGGTCTCGACAACTACACCCAATTTTTAGCGACTCACCACAGCTATCACATTTCCATGCTTGGTAACCGAGCTGACCCGTTCTGCATGATTGAAGGTGCTGACACACGCGCAGTTGTTGATAGCTCATCGTATGATGCTGGCGATAATTCTCAAGATTCGAGTTTAAAATATCAGCGAGGTGCAAGCCGCTCATTGATTTCCCCAGCTCGCAAGTAAATCAATGCCGCCATGACCTAACTCTGGTAACCAATGTAAGTAACTTTGTGTGGTTTTAATATTACTATGACCAAGCTGATGTTGCAGTTGATGAAGTGGCATACCTGATTCAAGTTGGTGTGTTGCATAAGCATGGCGTAAAGCATGTGGATTACAGTGCTTTAAGCCACACGCTTGTGTATGTTTTCTCAATGCCTTTCTGAAGCTTGAGGGTGACATGGGTTTATCCATTAACCATCGTGAATAAAACATCCAGCCCGTTGGGTGATACATTTTCCAATAGCAACGTAATTGATTTAGCACGCTATCTGATACAACAACATAGCGTGACTTATCTCCTTTACCCTGTTCAATTAAAATGGTTTTACGCTGCCCATCGATATCTTGTACTTTAATGCGTAGCAGTTCGCTTATACGTAAGCCACATCCATAACACACCACTATCAATGTTTTTAAGCGCATATCGGTGCAACTTTCTATAAGCCGTCGCATGTCATCGCGCGATAAATACGTGGGTGCGCGAAGTTTTACTTTTGGCAGTGCAATATCTAAGTTAAGTGGGCGGTGTAAAATATTCTTAAACAAAAACCAAATGCTGTTTATCTGTATTTTTTGGCTTGCTCTGGAGAGCTTGCGAATAGCGGGATCTTTAAAAAATATATTCAGCTCATCATCAGTAATTAAATCGAGTGGTTTATTAAAATAATGGCTGAGTTTAAGCAAATGCTCGCAGTAACTTTTACAGGTACTTTGTGAATAACCAAGATAGGCTATTTCAGTTTTGACTTGTTCAATGAGTGTATTCATGACTTACCTCCAAGTTGTGGGATAACCCCAAGGTAAGTGTGGCTCAAATGGTAAGAATAGGATCTCCGCGTAGCGGCTTAGTTCAACAATTTAATAGTGCGCTCATCGCGCATATTTCTGCCGACTTAACGCTCATTTATCTACTTTTAACAAATAACCTAAAGCATTACTATCACTAAGTTTTCTAAATTTTTTAGGTAAAGTTAAATGAACCAATATGCGCGCAGCGCTCATTTTCATGAATATATGCGCAAAGAGCAGTTTAACCAATCAATTAACGACGATAATTAGCCAATCTCTATGTCCGGTTATCGCTCTTAGCCGAAGTTCGGTTTAATGCCAAAAGCGGACTATGGTACTAACTCGTTTATGCCCCAAAACGTGTTTAGGCGAATTCCTAACAAGAGCGAACATCGGCCGCTCACAATTACTTTTCTATTTCGTCAAAGTATATTGCTTGCATAGTCAGGAAAACGACCCAATCGCTCGTTTTTACCCTGAGGAAAAAGTTAGAGTCACTGTATTTTTGTTGTATTGGCAATTAGTTAAGAAGTTTGTTACAAATAAGTCATGCAGAAAAACGAGCGACGCTGTGGTATAAAAACTCGCGATTCGCGCTATAAAAAGTTAGCTTTATTAAGGAGAGTTTTATGCCGCATTATTATCTAGAAGATTTAAATTGTGAATGGAGTTTAGTTCGAGAAAGTCAAACTAGCTCAAAGTTTAAAGTTAAACTTGAAGAATGCATTTATCATTTAGATGTCCATTACACGAGTTCAGCTTCCGTGACAGTAAACATTGTTGCTATCGGGGATGATTTGGCAATTGATAAATCTGTAATTACAGAGTTAATGGAAGATTTAGAAAGTGTAGTTTTAAAACATGGAAACTATGGGGTAATTGATTACTCTATGTCAGTATGTCCGCAAGTATTTGAAGGGAATTATTCAATAAATCAAAAAAAACGTGAAATTTTTAATCGAGATTTCCACAGGTGAAATTAACCTAAACCAAAGGACGCAAAATAGCAGGCTTGCACTCCTTCGTCGCTTATTTTCGCCTGCTATTTTTCGCTGGTTAGATAAGCGTTATGTTCAAGGAGTAAGTATTGGAACTTTGCGAAACATCTAAAGATTATGAGTTACTAACTCAAAAGATATATCGAGCAATTCTTGAGTCAGAAGGCGTAGAGAATATTGATGTGCAACACGATGTGAAAATAAAAGGGAAATCTGGTGTTGAGCATCAGATAGATGTTTTTTGGGAGTATCGATACGCAGGAGTGAGTCATAAAATCTTAATTGAATGCAAATATTATTCGAAACCTGTTTCACTAATACACGCAAGAAATATGTTGGGCCTGCTAAATGACATTCCTAATAGCCAAGGACTGATAGTTACTACACAAGGCTTTCAATCTGGAGTAATCGATTTTTGTGGTCATTATGAAATAAATTTAAAGAGAATTAGAACGCCACAAGGTACAGACTGGGATGGATATATCCAGATTATAAATGTGAATGGAGAACTGTATCAGAACCAATATTTGGATATGAAACTAGCTTTTGACGGAAAAGATTATGATACGAAGAAATACTTTGATAAACATGGTAGTCAAATATCATTCAATGTCTATGATTCTTCAATTGAAGAAGATGGTGTAGTAAGTTTTATTGGAAAATGGTTAGATTCGAAGATTGTGGCCAATTTAGTTGAACTAAATACCCCAAAGAAGGAAGTTATTTCACCTGAAAATGCCTTTGTAGTTTTGCCTACACAAGAAAGACTTAAGATTAAAAAATTTACTGTTCTATGGGAGTTAAGTAGGCAAGAGCTATCTATATCTGTTAATGCGATTGATTTTGTTCAAGCTGTTCTCGAAGATTTCAGAAGTGGTGATATTGAATACACTCTTAATAAAGAACATAACAAGTAAGGGCTGTCGGACTGTGCTTCACAGCCGCAGCTTTAAGCATTATTAGTAAAAGGAGAGTTATGAGTATTTCTGAGAAATTCTCTACGTTTTGTTCAGCATTACGTATGTCAGGTGATGTTGTTTCTAATGTATCCTACAGAGCGAAGCAGATAACAAAAAGAGTTAACTCAGACTTCAGAGGTTTGGATAGCGATACGAGTTATAGTCTATTTGTTGGCTCTTATGGAAGAGGTACGGATATATTTGTCAGCGATATTGATATGATTATCCAGTTACCTTATGAGCTGTACCAGAAATACAGTGGTTATCAGACCAATGGTCAATCTGCGCTTTTACAAGCGGTAAGGGACTCAATCAAGAAAACATACTCAACAACTCATATTGGTGGTGATGGGCAAGTTGTTAAGTTGAATTTTACAGACGGAATCTGTTATGAAATTGTGCCAGCTTTCATCAATAAAGATGGTGAGTCTTTTACATATCCAGACACTAATGACGGCGGTAAGTGGAAAGTTACAAATCCAAAAGCCGAAATTAAAGAAATAAATTCAGCAAACAATCACTGGAATAAAAACTTAAAGCGATTATGCCGAATGGCTCGAGCTTGGAAAGACAAATGGGACGTGCCAATTGGAGGTCTATTGATTGACACACTTGCTTATAACTTTCTAAAGCAATGGGAACACAAGGACAAGTCTTTTACTTACTATGATTGGATGACCAGAGACTTCTTTGCGTATCTCAAAGACCAAGATCCTGATAAGAATTATTGGTTAGCTCCTGGTAGTTCTCAGTATGTTTGGCGCAAAGGTAAATTCGAGTATAAAGCACTACGTTGCTACAACATCGCTGTTGAAGCATTAGACTATGAGCGTGATAATATGAGCGCATCAGCAAACCTCAAGTGGCGTGAAATCTATGGAACTAAATTCCCAAGTTGAAATTCTTGAATCCCAAATACGTGAATGTTTTGGTCGAGTAGTTTGGACTCATAAAACACATGAGAAGTGTGCAGATATATTGAACAAAAGGCAAAATCGAATTAAATTTTGGCAAATTGTATTGTCAGCAGTTACTACTTCAGGTGTTTTTATTGCGGTATTCGGTGAAAATAAAGTTATTGGTATTGCTTCAGCACTGATTTCGCTAGTACTTACAATTATCAACGCATACGTAAAAAAGTATGACTTAGGTGCTCTAGCACAGAAGCATGCAGATACAGCGGTATCTGTGTGGAATATCCGAGAAAAGTATTTTTCCCTTATTACCGATATTAAGTCTCAAACAATTGATGTGGAGGCTATCAAAGTGCAACGAGATAAGCTTCAAATCGAGCTTCATAAGCATTATAAAGGTTCACCACGTACGGTTAGCAAAGCATACATTGAGGCGTCTAAAGCGCTAAAAGAGATGGAGGAAATGACTTTCAGTGATGAAGAAATTGATAAATTTCTTCCCAAACCGTTGAAGCGTACAGTGTAAGTTTTGCTTATAATAAAGCATTTAAGCATGATTCCCAACACTTGGCATTTTTCATTCCATCGTTGGGTTTTGTGTTTATGGTGGTCTGGTTCAGCTTTGTAGTAGCGTTGCCATACCTAAATGCGGCATTAGCCCATAGAAATTTTTATGCGAAACTCACCTAATACGGCTGACTACCTAAAACGTTTTTGTCCAAAAACGAGTTTACCCCTCTTTCGCTTTCTTATAGTTTGCTCAAAAAACCGCCTTTATGTTAATAACTAAATAGGCTTTTAGGCCAGTCTTTAATTAAGATTATTCCACATAATAGTTTTCATCAAACGGTGACACCTCATCAAAGATGAAATCTCGATAATTCATTGTTTTGCTGAAGTAAGAACGATATTAGCTTAGTTAAGCTCTCATTTAACATTTAAATTTCTTGGTAAGCGTTGCAAGTTGAATTATACTGTACAAATAAACAGTATAGAGGTGCGTATGTTTGTTATTCCAATTTTTATAGAGGCCGGTATTACAGGATTTGAGTCTCCTGCAGCAGAATATACAGAGCTTGGAATTTCACTCGATGAAATCATAATAAAGCACCCTAATGCGACATTTATCGGTTTAGCATCGGGTGAATCAATGCAAGATGTAGGGATTTTCGATGGTGACTTACTCGTTGTAGATAGAGCTGAAAATGTGAGTACTGGCGATGTGATTGTTGCGAGTTATAACGGGACTTTTGTTTGTAAAATAATAGATAAAACAAACCGTTTACTCATTTCTGCTTCTAAAAACTATCAGTCTGTTTATATCTCTGAAAATGATGACTTTAAATTAGAAGGTGTTGTTACTTCAAGCATTCGTCTTCATAAGAATAAAGCCGAGCTGAGTCGATGTTTGCCCTCGTAGATGCTGTTGCTTTTTATGCGAGTGCAGAAAAGGTCTTTGACCCCTCTATTCGCTTTAAACCAGTTGTGGTTCTAACAAATAACGATGGGGGTATTTGCGCCATATGCCCTATTGCCAGAAAGCTGAACATTCCAAAATTTCAGCCTTACTTCAAAGTTAAAAACTACCTAGAACAACATAATGTGGTTGTTCGCTCATCAAACTATGAGCTTTATGCTGATTTGAGCGATCGAATGATGACGGTTATAAACCGCTTTTGTGATGACCACTATGTTTATAGTATCGATGAGTCTTTCCTTCGTTTTACTGGCTTCACTAAAATCATTGATGATTGGGCCGACTATGGACAAACAATACGCCGTGCTGTTTGGCGTGAAACCGGTCTACCCGTTGGTGTTGGGTTTGGTACGACACCTACGCTAGCTAAAGCCGCCAACCATGCAGCTAAAAAGCTGTCCGGCTATAACGGTGTTGCAGTTATTAACGATGAGCATTCTCGCCAAGCAATACTGACGCGAATGGATGTCACTGATGTATGGGGCATAGGCTCCCGTTTAGGAAAGAAACTTAAACTCATGGGGATTAACACAGCTTGGGAGCTCGCTTGCCAAAATCCTAAGGCCATGAGAAGAATGTTCAGTGTTGTCGTTGAGCGAACAGTCAGCGAATTAAACGGTATTGCGTGTTTAAGTTGGGATGAAGTAAAGCAGAATAAAAAAGAGATATACTCTACAAGAAGCTTTGGTGAAAGAGTCTGTGATATAACAACACTAAAATCAGCTCTCGTTACGCATGCTGCCATTGTTGGCCGCAAACTGAGGAATCAGCACTCTTTAGCAAAACGTATCGTTATATTTGCTGCCAGCTCACCTCACGAAGAATTTTATTATAAAAAATCACTTCTATATGAGTTTCCCATACCTACATCGGATACCAGTGTTATGGCTAAAGCCGTCTCTGACGTCATAAATGATATTTTTAAAGTAAATACGCGCTTTTATCGCTGCGGTATTGGTGCAATAGAATTAGAAAGTGAGTTATTCCAACAAGCTGACATGTTCTCTGTCAGTGAAGATAAACCAAGGATGATGGAGTGCTTAGATGCTATAAATAAACGTTATGGCGTGGGCACTTTATCAATCGGCAGTGAAAAGCTTACACAAACGTGGAATATGAAGCGTGCTTTCTTATCACCTCACTACACAACACGTTGGTCAGACATCCCTATTATAAAATGCAATTAAATAGGTTATTGTCTATTTATCAATCCTAGTTTTAGACAGTGACGTTATTGGTTAAAAAAGTCAGGTATAAGGAATTTAAATGAAAGCGCTAATATTAATACTAACTTTGATGGCCTCCAGTAGTGCCTCAGCTCACAGTGGTCGAACGAATTCAGAGGGTTGCCATAACGATAAAAAGCGAAACGAGTATCACTGCCATAGCAGTAAAAGCAAGCCAACATCCAGTTCGCCAAATATAATTAAACCAGTGCCAAAAGGCTTCGCAATTGGCTCGCTTACTTATAATAGAAAAGATTGGCCACATTGGGTTGATGCCGATAATGACTGCCAGGATGCAAGAGCTGAAATACTCATTAGAGATTCAAAGTCACCAGTTAAATTTAAACGAAATAAGCCCTGCAACGTTTCTTGGGGTGAATGGATAGACCCATACACTGCTCAAACATTTTATCAAGCCTCAGATATCGACATAGACCATATTGTACCTTTAGCCCATACCCATGAAATGGGGGGTAAATACTGGACTCGAGATCAAAGAAGAGCATTTGCCAACGACTTTGAAAATCTCTTAGCTGTAGAAGACAACGCAAACCAATCTAAAGGCGCTCAGCCGCCACATAAGTGGATGCCCCGAAATAAGCACTTTCATTGCGATTACCTAAATAAATGGAAATACATAAAAGGTAAATATGGGCTCAAAGAAAGTTTTAACGAAAAAACGTTTATCAACAATCTAATTAGTTCAAATGGTTGCAACTAAAAACATATGCGCCTAACGTAGACATCTCTAATTTGTAGTAGCTCATATCCGATCTTACAGTTTAAAAGAACGGGTTTAGACTTCGCCTGACAGGCGGCTTTGAGCGATAAGCGGACACTGAGGTGAGTAGTCATTGACTTAGTAAGAATAAGAGGAAACTTTACTCTTTTTTAAATGTTTATATAAGCTACATAAAGCATAATATTTATAGTTGGCAATAACTTACAGTATTTGCTATTAATATAAGTTCATTAAATAAGGACGTTTTCGCGCTAAAATAGGGAAAGTGTCCTCTGATAAATCTTTTATATTGGCATCGCACTTTGGAGTGAGTTTTGAGTTGGGTAAAAAATGCTAGTTTAAGTATCAAAATATTAAGTGGATTGCTGTTTTTAGTTTATCTAGCAATATCACTGCTTAAAGAGTACATTTTTATTGAGTTATATATGGGACTATTGTTTTCAACTTTAATAATTCCATTTTCAATTTTAGCAATATTAGTTACAGAAAGTTCCATATATAAATCATTATCTGATACCAAATGGACCTCCATACTTATGGGGTTGGCAATTGCAATCTACTTGTCGTTAGCAAATATATGGGCTGGTGTGGAAGTTAATCGAATCTTTGAAATATCCCCCGGAAACTTGCCTTACACAACAACAGCATTAACATTAGTTTACTTCTTAAACACTATAATGCTGCCATTAGCACAATTTGCTTTTTATGCAGTTTTCGCTTTAAGTTCCTTTTGGATTATATACGTACTAGTAATTGACTTTCAAAATATTAAAGCTTTTGGTAAAAGGGTCTTATATGCAGTACTGACTATTTTCTATGTTGGAACTGTTATGGGAGGTACTTCTGGCATTGATAAAACTAAAGATAGCTACGCTATTAAAATCGCATTGTTTGCCGATTTTAATAAATATCATAGATGTACAGAACAAATGCCCAAAAACCTTGAGGGCGTAATATTTTTATCCTCAGGTTCTGTATTAACATCAGAAAAAGTAATTGAAAATGGTAAAGCTAACTATGAGTTTAATGTTTTGCCTTGTAAGCCAATATAACAAGGGTTTTAAAGTCGGACTCGTAACAGTTTGCTCGGTTCCACTTCGTTTCACATTTTAGCAAACTGTTTCTCGCCGCTTAAAACGGCGTTAAATGCCTGCATGATGCACAAGGAGTCCTGTGAATATTCTGAATAATAGAGAGATTGCAATTGCGTTATGGTTACTAGCGATTTCGATTTATCTCCTCTTATCTCCCAAAATGGTTGAAGTAAGAGATTCTTTTAAAAGTCTTATATCTGCGTTCTTTGTAAAGCAGATTCAGGTAGTACTTTGGCTGATGTTTGCTTACATGTCCGCTGTTATCTACTACTTATCAGAAGTCGATTTATGGAATATTGAACAGCTAAAAAACACTATTTTTTGGTCTGTATCTGTTGGTTTGATATCACTTTTTAAGCTTCAGTCAATTAAGAAGGATAAAAGCTTCTTCAAACACTCCGTCATAGACAATTTAAAATTATTAACAATCCTTCAGTTCATCATAGGTGTTTATACTTTTTCGCTCTGGATTGAGGTTATACTCGCGCCTCTCTTAGCTATCGTAGTTATGATGCTCGCGATCGCTGAAACTGATAAAAGACATCACAAAGTAAAGGTACTTCTTGAATACTGCTTATCACTATTTGGTTTTATCCTGATTGCTTACACTTTTTATATGTTAGTTACCAACTTCGGTGAATTTAGTAAAGAAAAAACTGCGTATGATTTCTTTGTTCCCCCATTGTTAACCTTATTAT
Source organism: Pseudoalteromonas sp. S1609 (assembly GCF_005887255.1). Lineage (GTDB taxonomy): Bacteria > Pseudomonadota > Gammaproteobacteria > Enterobacterales > Alteromonadaceae > Pseudoalteromonas. The sequence continues at coordinate 70,850 of NZ_PNDJ01000032.1, forward strand.
ACTTGCCATTTGTTTTTTTTATGCTGTTATATTCAACTTATGAACAAGTATTCGTTCGTCTTAAGTTCTCTATAAAAAACAAATACTACAGATACTTAGCAAAGTTATACGCGGTTATACTATTCAACGTGAGAATGAGTTTACTTGACCGTTGGTCTTATCAAGTTGCAAAAGAAAACGTCGAATCTCATGCCGATCTAATAGCAACTTTTAAGTATATATGTAAGGTACGTTCCGCTGAGAGAAAACCTAAAGAAATATCAATAGACCTCGGCTGGAGCCCTTACAAAGCAAAGGATTTCCTTGTTCAAGAGGGCTTTGATACGGGATTTTATAATAGGAGTTACGATGAAGAGTGGTTTGCATCCTCCAGAATGGTAGAGTTTGGTGGCGGCCTACTTGCAGATAATATCGCTTATTATGTTGAAGGGACGGAAGATATCGTAAATACGTTAAAAATCAAAGTTAACGTAAATGATGCAAGCAGGTCAGAAGAAGCTCAAAATAAGCTTATCGAACTAGGAAATGCCCTATGTATTCAAAGCTTAGGTGTTCGATTGCCCGAACAAATGGGAAATGCAATTGTTAACGGGAAAGAGCATTCCGAATGGTGGGAAAACAAAAAAATTACGTTATTTATAGAAAAATGGGCTGGTCATAGATTTAATGGTTATGATCTCAAACTCGTAATTTCAAGTATTTAAAAAGGCATTTAACAATAAAATTAAACGCAATTAAAACAGTAAGTTACTTGTATCTTCGCTTCATGTTATAGCCCACTGCTTAAGTCCGCTTATGGCACTTATGCGACTGTCAGATTTGATTAAGCCCTAACAATCAAACCTGACAGATAAAGTTAAAATTTATTCATCTAATTAGTCGCCAATTCAAACTTAGTTGACCATTACAACTATATATTAGTAACGTCTATATATAATGATTCATCTATATTCGAAGATGATACTGTTGCTTCACTGAATTCGTAAGCGTCACGCTCACCATCTCTCGCTAATGGCAAATTAATAAAATCGAATAGCTCTCTGTCAGCCAACTGGCTTGGGCTAATGTTTTGAATAGATTTAAATATACTTTCAACACGGCCTGGTGACTCTTTATCCCAATCGGTTAACATCCCTTTAATCGACTGACGTTGTAGGTTTTCTTGTGAGCCGCATAAATTACAAGGAATTATAGGGTAGCCTTTGTGTTCAGCGTAGGTAATAAGATCTTTCTCTCGACAGTAAGATAAGGGACGAATAACGACATTGCGGCCATCATCTGAACGTAGTTTTGGAGGCATCGCTTTCAATCGAGAACCATGAAACATATTTAAGAACATAGTTTCTACAATATCATCCATGTGATGACCAAGTGCTAGCTTAGTCGCACCAATTTTTTCTGCAAATGAGTATAAAGTACCACGACGAAGACGAGAGCAAAGACCACAGGTAGTTTTACCTTCCGGAACTTTTTCTCGAACAACTGAATATGTATCTTTGTCCACTATATAATAAGGAATGTCTAATGTCTCAAAGTACTCTGGCAAAATATGTTCAGGAAACCCAGGTTGTTTCTGATCTAAGTTAACCGCAATGACATCGAACTTTATTGGGGCTGACTTCTGAAGCTGCAATAAAATGTCAAGCATTGCAAATGAGTCTTTCCCTCCACTTATGCAAGCCATCACAACATCCCCATCTTCAACCATATTATACTCAGTTATAGCATTGCCAACATTTCTTCTGAGTCTTTTTTGAAGTTTATTTAGTTCAAGCGTATCTATTCTGGTATCTTGTAAGTTCATTGGTTTTGCCCACACGGCCAGTGTGACTGGCAGTTATACATAAGTAGAAGTTTGGCGAGGATTATACGGCATTTAGTGCGTAGATGAAATATTCCATCAATACAAAATAGTGTGGCTTTTGCAGAATTGAGAGATATGACACCCAAACTAATTTTTGTAGTTTTTATTAGTTAAGTTACTTAATGTATCTAGCCTAAACTTATATGTACTCGTATTGTATATGTTTCTTTCCCCCCCAATATCAAACATTGTAGTTATACTTTCTTTAGTGTTTAGGAACTCTTCAAACTTGGGTCCGAGTAACCCTTTAAATGACTCATATTTGTCATTCATTGATTTGTATTCTCGCTTTATCGAATCTTTTTGATACTCAGCTTCGAGCTCAAATAATGTAATATTACTTTTAAATTTAGTACAGCCATTTAAAAGTATTCTTGGTGGACCATCTAAAAGAGGTACAAAACTAAAAACTTTATAATTCCTCGTTCCAGCAAGTAGTGGATGCATATTTTTCATATATGTATCTTTAGACTTTTTAAATTTTTGGTTACAAAAACCACATGAAGGAACTAAATTATATAATGTAGTTGCCAAAAATGGATATCTACTTTTAGGATAAAAGTGGTCTAAATCAGGTCTCGCTGTTACATCTTTTCCATAAGTAATTTCTACATCCCTTTTATTACAGTAAGGACAGATTTTCAAAGAACTCGATTCAATTATAACTTGCCCAAATTCAGTTCTAAGAGCCTCATAGTTAAAAATTTTTTGAAGCTTATCAAACCACAACGGATAGCTCTTTCTAACATCTTTTGGGGTAACTGTAGTGCCTAAGTGTACATTTCTAATCCTGCAACATATTTGGTATATTTTTACTGGGCTTGTTGCCTTTTTAAGTTTTATAGAAAAGTAATTGGCTAAGATGGAATATTTATCATTGTGAATTTTATCCAGCTCAATGATAACTTTATCCTTTAATGCAAGAACAATATTTACATCTGCATCTATTTTAGATTTAATCAAATCCACGTCAAAATTCAAATCATAACTTCTAAAATAAAAGTACGGGTTGTATCTATCAGCAAGAAGAGGATATTTTTCATAAATTTCACTTATCTTTCGGCTCAACCTTTTTGGAGGACAAAATACTAAGCTCAAAATAAATGATTCGCTAAATAAAGAGCTGTAAAAATTTGCATCAATCTTGGACAGCTTCCTCACTTCTGCATATATAGCTTTTTGCTGTGATAAAGCATTTTTTAAAAAATTAGAGCTCTTTAATCTTTTTTGAAAGCCTTTAGGGAAAGAATATTTAAATTTAATCATTCAACAAAGCTTCCTGAAGTGCTTTGTTACATATTTTATTAGCTAACTTAATCTGTTCTTTTGTCAACGGTATACCATTGAGCTTTGCATCTATCATATCTTGGAGCTTAGCTCTCGAATGCTCCCCATATGTTGAATCTAAGTGCATTCCTTCAAGATAGAAGTCTGATAACTTCGTTCCAAACCCTAATGAGTTTTGAAGAATGGTTCTTCCATCTTCAACTTTTAAAGCTAAGATATCTTCCGGTAGAAAATCACCGATAATAAGTGGGGAATGTGTAGTTATAATAAACTGTGTTTTTGACTCGTAACCAATACTTTTTATTAATTCTATTAGTTCAAAAATAAATTTTCGTTGCCATTCTGGATGTAAATATAGATCAGCTTCATCAATTAAAAATAACTTAAATCCAGGTGACTCATCTGCTATTAAACAATTAAAAATAGATGAAAATAAACTTGTTTTAGCAAACTCACCACTACTCAAGCCTTGCCAACCATGGTCAATATTTTTTTGGAGGTAATTTGGAAGTTTATTAATTTGTTCTGAAACATATAGAATATCAAGAGCCTCTTTTACTTTCACTTGTTCTACTAATCCTGAATAATTTGTAAAGTGAATGAGACTACCTGATGGAAAATATTCTTTTAAATTAAAAATTAAATCTCGTAAATATGGATCAAAAATCTCACTACTACCACCAACAATGTCATTCTCAATTATAGTCGATAAATTTACACAACTAATATTTCTAACAACCTCAAATAAAATATCTAAGTCTTCCTCTACTGCCTTTTTAAATATTTTGCATAAATTGACGGTTGAATTATAGTTTTTTTTATCTACTGAAGAATAGTTAGTTATTGCATTTTCTATTGCCTCTGTAATACACCTCCATATATTCAGGGGTGAATGAACATTGCTAATTTTTAGCGAATTAGTTTCGAAAAAAAGTTTGTTAACTAAAGCCATACATAGATCAGCAGATAAACTTTGCTCAATATCAAACTTTTGAATGTTATACCTGAAAACATTTAAAATTCCCTTGGCTAATATTGCCGCAGAAGTTGTGTCATCTAGTTTAGAGTCCGGCGGAACTAAAACAGCCAATGCCTCTCCATCATTAACATACGATGAAAAATTACCTAAAAACAAATCGCTTAATTCATCTGTCAAACGTTGAAGGGACCCAGGAATATCGCTCGGCCCTCTGATTGAATCGAGAGAAGATAAAAACTTATCTACTCCTGAATCAGAGAGTTTATATTTTTCAGGAAATCTAAGGAGAAGCTCTCTATTGTCATAAAAAAAACCTCTTTGCGTAATATCGTAGAGAAAGGATTGCCTCAACCAATTCTTTAGGGCTGGGGTCCATCCTCTAAACTTAAAAGTATAAAAAACATTACTTTCATTTGCTTTGTTCTTATGACTTAAATATGTAACCAAGTTACGTAGTTGCTTGGTTCTATTTACTTTACTACTACTTAGCCTTTCAGATGTTAGGTCGACAACATTTTTCATTTTAGGCTTTTTATTTGAGCTAAATTTGGATAGGTTATTAACTTTTACAATTATATGTCTATTTTCCGAAGAAAATTTTTGTACTGAATACTCTTTAAGTTGATCACAAAGCCTCACATCTAACTTACCAATATTTAACTCAACTTTAGAAAATAAATTTAGAGTCGAGTCAAAAAATAAATAAAAACCAGAGCTTTCGTTGTAACTATGAATACTTTCAATAAAGTCTAATACAGAGGTTTTTCCGGAGCCATTCTTACCTATGACAGCTTGTAAATTTAGACCTTCATAATAATCTGGTACGTAATACTTATTTTTGCTTATCTTTAATACACCATCATTAAAATCGAAAATAAATTCAGACATCAGAGGTATAAAGAGGTTTTTAAGTTGATGATGTTCACTAATATAAACGCAGGCTAATTTCATACTATGCATGGATTGATCTTTTCATTGAATATACAGTGAGCTAAACAGTAGAACAATAGTAAATATGTCTTTGTATTATATATCTTTCATTTCTCGAGCAAATATTTTAACAGCTTTTAATAACACTTCCCTTTCTCTTAATGTATGTTGAAGGTGCTCCTCAACCTTCATCAAAATAAATTTATTTTTGTTAGTGTCAAAACTTTCTTTGTGAACCTGTGCAATCCAAGCCTTTAACTGCTTAGTAGAAACTCCAATTTCACTAGCCACTTCAATAATTGGTGCACCGGTCTCAATAAGTTCATGTAATTTAATATTCACTCTAGAAGTATTTGTCATAAGTACCCACGCGCTTAGGATTCCTAAGTATACATGATAGACTAAAACTTAGAGAATCTAAGTATAAAGTCGTTTTTTATGATAATTCATTGGAATATATTAACCCCATACCAACTCAGCTTGCTAAAGCCAGAAAAAAAGCTAACTTATCTCAAAAGGATTTGGGGATTCTTATTGGTCTTGATTCTAGCTCTGCGAGCAGTCGCATGAATCACTATGAGAAAGGTAGACACACACCTGACATTAAAACGCTGAAGAGAATATCTTTAGAACTAGGAGTTCCACTAAACTATTTCTTTTGTGAAGACGACATAACAGCCGAATTGGTAATTCAGATAGCTAACTTAAATAACTCCGAGAAGGAAGAGTTATTAAATCAAATTAAAGAAAACTTTAAAGCAAAATAACACCCTCCCCGAATATTTCTAATAGCACGTTTTGTAAAACATCATAAGCCTGAAAATACATCAAATCTTTCATTCTTCTTCCATAGTTAACAGTTACCTTATTTTTTGTTAAGTTTAAAACCTTTAACCTGTTGTAAATAATATAAAAAAATATTTTCTGTATGTTATTATTCAATATAAGGGAAGGACAGTTACACTATGCTCGATATGCTGCAACATTTACAGCGTGTTGCCCCTATCAAGTTTGATCTTTTTGCGGTTAACCTTGACCAAAAACAACCAGGCTTCCCTGAGCATGTACTGCCTGAATACCTTGATAATTTAAATATTGAATACAAAATTGTCGAAGAAGATACCTACAGTATTGTTACCGATATTATTCCTGAAGGTAAAACAACCTGCTCACTTTGCTCTCGTCTACGCCGTGGTATTTTATATCGTACAGCTAAAGAGCTAGGCGCTACTAAAATCGCATTGGGTCATCACCGCGATGACATGATTGAAACCTTGTTTTTAAATATGTTTTATGGCGGCAAACTTAAAAGTATGCCGGCTAAACTAATGAGCGATAATGGTGAACACATGGTTATTCGCCCATTAGCTTATTGTAAAGAAGCCGATATTAGTCAATACGCATTTAATCAAGGCTACCCTATTATTCCGTGTAACTTATGTGGCTCACAAGAAAACTTACAACGTAAGCACACCAAGAACATGCTAGAACAATGGAATAAAGAGCACCCAGGGCGTATAGAAAGTATTTTTACTGCAATGCAAAATGTTGTACCTTCGCATTTAGCTGATAACCAATTGTTTGATTTTGCTAATCTGCAAACCGGTGACGTTATTGATGGTGGCGATATCGCGTTAGATAAACCAGATATTCCAAAAGCGCCAGTTAATCCTGAACAAGATGAACTAAACCAAGCCGACGTAGTTACCATAAATTTAAGCTAACTTTTAAGGGTTTGCAGTAATGCAAACCCTTCACTCTGTTCTATGCTGCTACTTACCGGCAGCTAATCCTTGTAAAAACTCTAAACTCTGCAATTCTTGTTTATTCGCCTGATAAGGTAGCTGCTGTAAGCTATCGTAAGCAAAATCTTCAATAGTAAACTCACTCACTTTACTTTGCCCAAAGCTGTTACGCTCACCTGGGCTTGGCGACATACGCTCAATAACAAAGTCACTCAATCGTAAGCCATTTGTTTGCTTAGGCAAAACAGACCAATGCGCTTTAAAATCAATTTTTTCGCTGCCCTCATTTAAACGTGCTTTAGCAACTAAATGCGCTAATGGCGAACTACCACTGTATAAGTTAGCTCTTAAGCGATATAAGCCACTTTTTATAACCGTTAAATTAGCAGGCACTATCATATTATCATTACGTGGATACGCGCTATCAAAGCTAGTTAGGGTTGCACTAGGCGGCATATATTGTATTTGTGCCACCACAGGGACCATTTTACCTGCAATGTCGGCTTCAACTAATAATTGTAAATTACGAGGATAGTCTTCCTCACCTTTAAACGTAATTGCTAGCTTATTGTCACGAGCAACACCGCTATGTGTTTTTAACGGCTGTTTGGTATCCGTATCACTGAGTGTTACCTGTGCTTTACCTAAATTTTGTGCGCTTATGGTTAATTCAATTGCTTGCGGATAGACATAGCGATATTGAGATAAACTTAAGGTTAACTCCCCCCCTTGCTCTCCTACAGGGCTAGTAACAGGAAAAAACTGATTTGGCTTAAGCCGGTCTTCATCATATACCGTTAAAGGTTGCGAATAAGGTGGAAATGCTAAGCTTTGCTGATATTGCTGCGCGACTGCCGATGCTGCTTTTGCTATATCTTCATTAAACTCATGCTGCTCTTTAGGCATGTTTTTTATGCTCGGTTTAACATCTAGTACCTTAGGTTTTGCTGGCATAGCTACAAATTCAGGTGTTTTTTTATGCTCTTTAGCTGTTGTTTGCGAAGCTGAATAACTAGCATTGCCTTTACCTAAAAACCACATCAAGCCGGTAACTATTATTACTAAAACAATAACGTAGGATTTTTTCATTGTTATTTATCCTATAAATACTAGGGTCTGTTGACCTTTCAAGGTTGAATTTGCAGCAGTCTGTTTGGTATTTAGGCAAGGCAGAGCCTATGTGGTGTGGTTATTCCCCATAAATAGGCGATAACGCAGCATCAATACCAAACAGGCGCAGCCCTTCGG
>NZ_PNDJ01000313.1:0-335 GCF_005887255.1 Pseudoalteromonas sp. S1609
GTACTTAGCAAAGAAGGATTCTCAATGTGTTACGGCGGGCAATAAATGGCTACAAATAAGGTTGGTGGTTTAAAGATTTCCCCTGTGCAACCAATAGAAGAAGGAAAGTTGTCTTGGGGTGATTACAGAGGGTAAAAGATCACATACACCATTACTTAGTTAAAAAGGTCAAAACTCTAGAGCGTTGACCTAATAGAAACGCTAAAAAATTAAACTACTATGAGGGTATCCCTCCCGCGTTAGTCAACACGTGGAGTTCTTCAATAATAGCCTGAAACGCGTCATGAATCGGAGAATCCTTATAGATATTAGCTTCAACATGAATTATTGCTCCA
>NZ_PNDJ01000314.1:0-250 GCF_005887255.1 Pseudoalteromonas sp. S1609
AGAAAAGACTTTGTAGTCTCTCCTTCAGTGCTCAGACATTCTATTACTTTGTTTTTTTCTATTAATTAATTAAGGTCACTAATTATTTATTCACCTAAAGTGGTAATATGTGTCTGTACTCTTTCTTGCTTCATTTTTTTTAATGTTGTTTGTGTTAGCAATTAAAGACATGGTTTCGCCCGCAAAGGTACCGGAGAAGAAAATATCTTCCATCAATGACATTATTTTTTGTTAACCTACGACAGCTGAG
>NZ_PNDJ01000315.1:0-350 GCF_005887255.1 Pseudoalteromonas sp. S1609
TAGGGGGAATAGTAGGTCTTAAGTAATTAAAGTCTACTCTTTTCAATCTAGCAAGCTCGAGCCTACCTAGAAAATATTAAACACTTATCTTTATTTTACTTATTGATATAAAGGGAGCATCTAATAATGTATTCCCGAAACCCGACACCCGAAACCCGAAACCTTTAACACTTATCTATCAAAGCTTAAAAAACCTGCTTGCTTAATTATCCTACTAAGCGTAAAATGCGCGCTCATTTCGGCTTTTAAACTATTAATTCCTTGCCTTAAACGTACCGGCCGAAACGGTAGATCGCTCTATTACCCGTAAGGAATATCCCTGCGTCATTACGAAATCGTATTCATGGTTC
>NZ_PNDJ01000316.1:0-252 GCF_005887255.1 Pseudoalteromonas sp. S1609
AACCTACATTACTGCGGCTGTAAAAGAAGTTCGTGCATGGACTAACCCAGAGGGAGCAACAGCGCCACAATCTTCAAGTAAAATCCATACCGACATTGAACGAGGCTTTATCCGTCCACAAACAAATGCTTAAGAAGACATTATTGCATGTAAAGTCGAAAGCGGTGCAAAAGAAGGAGGTATAATGCGTCAAGAATGTAAAGAATACAAAGTTAAACATGGCGAAGTATTGATCTTCTTGTTCTCAGTTTA
>NZ_PNDJ01000317.1:0-231 GCF_005887255.1 Pseudoalteromonas sp. S1609
AGTTTACCAATAAAAAAACAACTAGCTCACATATATTGGCGTTATTAGGCGACTATGCAAAGCCTACTTCTATTATGCGCACACAACGGTTAAGGGATTTTTTAACGCAAACACACGAACGTCAACTTAACCGCAAAAGAGGTTGACTATTGGTCTGTACAAGAATGGTTTACAAAAACCTTAGCGTTTATGCAGCAACCACCTGAAATTAACCTTATTTGGTGTGCGAAT
>NZ_PNDJ01000318.1:0-374 GCF_005887255.1 Pseudoalteromonas sp. S1609
ACATGCCTTGGCGCTGCCCTCTTTAGTATCGGTTGCAAACCAAAGGCGTGTTTTTAATTGCTCAGACTGCTGAAAATAGCTTTATATACATTCACTTTATGTATCAGGCTCTAAAGGTACTATCCCTTGGTACCGCGCACCTTGAGTTGGAGTACTCGTGATACACCTGTCGCCGTGGCCAAGGTGCTCTTTGAGGGTTGAGGCAGTTGGATCTCGTTGTCGTCGCGCAATGCGACGCATATTTTGTTGATGATCTCCATTGATCACCGCATATTTTACGGGTCCATCACCTTGTAGTTGAACCGCAATTTCGCCTGCAAACTTTAACGTTGCTGTAAATAACCAGCTTGCAACAAGCAGCTCACCTAAATATC
>NZ_PNDJ01000319.1:0-317 GCF_005887255.1 Pseudoalteromonas sp. S1609
TCCCCGGGGCCGCATTCACCGAGCTCTGCGTTATACCGTATTATTTCTTCAATGGTCTGGCCAACTTTTAAAAAACCCTCAGGGTAGTTAAACATTACGCTATAGCGATTATACCAAGCAACGAGGTTAAGATCTTTATCTACCACAGATAGTCCCTGGCTTAATTTTTCTAGGGAGGTAAATAGTAAGTTGTTATTAAACTGCAGTGCTTCTGTGGTTTCATCAAAAAATTTTACCACTTCTACAAACGGCATTGGTTTGACAGATTATACTGTATGAAAAAGTTCTTGAGCAGAGGAAACACCTAATTCTGCAGG
>NZ_PNDJ01000320.1:0-242 GCF_005887255.1 Pseudoalteromonas sp. S1609
ATTTTCATAATAATTTTATGCTCGGAACTCCAAATAATGTACCCAATATTCCATCAGGGTCTTCACTCAGGACTATATTAAAGCCTAATAATAATGAATAGACCATTACCTGATAATATACTTTTTAACTAGCTACGGGTTTCCTTTCAACGATTGCTCGACGAGCATAAGCGGACATGGCGCACTTCCTTGAGTTATTTTTTATTTACGTTTTTTAGTAATATAATTAATTAAAAATATTT
>NZ_PNDJ01000321.1:0-248 GCF_005887255.1 Pseudoalteromonas sp. S1609
GGCTTTTAAATCTTCAAACAACCGCACACTCGAGGCGGTTGTTTATTGCTTCTATAATGGCGTACAGCCAGCGAAAAGCACCTGAAATACCTTCATTATACATATCAACTGGTGAGCCAACGCTTGCAATTAGCACGGTAGCGGCCTGGATGCCACGATTTATATGGCCAGCATTGAGAGTGTCATTTTAATCATCAGCGCCAATTTCAAAAATGTGGATATCGATTGGCACAAGAAACACGGTCATA
>NZ_PNDJ01000322.1:0-247 GCF_005887255.1 Pseudoalteromonas sp. S1609
AAAAGCCGCAAAGTTGCACATTTTTATCTGCAGGGGAAAAACTTAAAGAACTAGATAATCATGTCGCTATTGCTACAGATCGTATTGCTTTAACAGATTTTTTAACTGCCAATAAAATTATAAATTTATCTGTTAGTACTGTCTGTGGCCTACGGCCTAATGCAATGGTTCGTGGTTTTAAGTTTGGCGAATTTCTTATTACGCGTTTTGATGAATTATCCTCAGGCAATCAAAAAAAGGGCCAGTT